>CAYVDZ010000997.1:0-2321 GCA_964450575.1 uncultured Opitutus sp. | reverse complement strand
GGGCGATGGGGTCGGGCTCTGGATTGAGCCCGGCTCCATCGCGTTTTCGTTTCGCGATTCCTGCGATACGTCAGGCGAGGTGTTCGCGTCCATGCGGGCGGGAAAAGTGAGTGCAAAAGAGCCGCAAACTCATTGTGGGTGCCGGAAAACCTCGAGACCTCCGCTCCCCGACGCAATGTCCGCCCGCTGCGGCTAGCTTCGGAGCAATCGGAACGAACGGCGGTTATCGATAGAAGGAATGTGTCCCGATAATCACGGTCCGCGTGAGGCTGCGCGTCCAATAGATCTTCTCGCTTGAACGGGTATAGTGAGTCGCGCCGTCGGTCGGATCTTGCCACGCGTCAGCGACGGCGTCGTCGACCATCCGAAGGGCGGTTGACCACATCGGATCGCGCTTGGCGCGATCGATGGCCTCGCTCAAACGCCCGCGACCCGTCGTGATGCGGTTCAGGGCGCTGAATTGTTTGGGACGCAGTACGACGGGTGCGTAAAGCTCCGGGAGGCCGCGCGAACGATTGCGGATCACGGCCATGACACCGCGCATGCCCAAATCCCCTTGCGAGGCAGCTTCGAGGATCAAGCACGCGGCGACGGTCTCGCGTTCAAGAGAGGTGAGCACGTGCTTGGTAATGGAAAACGAGACCACGGGTGCTTCCACCGGCGTGGGAACGCTGGCACGCGGCCGCAAAGTCACGACTGCAATCCCGGGCGAGGCCGATGCAGTTGCCAGCGCACTCAAAACGAGGAGAAGCCATCGGACCGGAATCACTCCTTTATCTTCTCACAACGGCGAGGCCGTAGAAATCAGGCCCCGGCCTGCTTCCCCCACAGTCGGATTCCCGAGGCCGTGTTTACCCGGGCCCGTTCGTCGCGGCTGGTGGCCAGCCGCAGAAAGGGACCGCGCTTCAATCCCGCAGGATCAAATCCACGGGCTCCCCGGGTCGAAGCGAAAGTCCGACGGGGGCAGAGACGAGGACGCGAACGCCGAATTCAGTGGGGATGGCTGAAACCGGCAGGCGCATCATTGCGAGAATCGAGGGGGAAATGGGCTCAAGCAATTGGCCCACCTGGGTAATTTGGGCGGTGCCGATCTGGCGCTGCTGACCGCGCGTGCGGACCTCCACGATCATTCCGGGCTTGGGTTCGATGGAGACGGGTTGACGCAGAAAGCCGGTGATGCGTTCGGAGTGCGTTGCACTGATTTGGAGAATGGGTTCGGCCGTGCCCACGGCTTCGCCGGAACGACGGAGAATCTGGGTGATCACGCCATCGATCGGCGCGATGAGCGGCACCGGACCGAGTTCGGCTTCGACCAGGCGCAACTCTTCCGTTTTGTGCTTGATGGCCGCCTGAAGTCCGAGGGTGGCGTCCGCCCCCGTGGATTTTCCCAGACCGTTGAAATAATTGATACTGGGTTCGAGGCGCCCGATCAACTCACTTTGCGCTCGCACTTGCGCGGCGAGGGTGTCGCGGGCATTCCGGACGAGATCGTAGTCTTCGTCGGTGATCAATTTCGCCTGATGCAGCCGCGTGCTGCGGCTGAGCGTGCTCTCGCTTTGATGCAGCTCACCCTGGAGCGAGGCGAGTTCCACGCGTTTACCCATCCAGTCGAGCTGCAATCGTTCAAAGTCGAGGGCGGTGCGTTGCTGTCCGGTCACCGGATCGAGCGTCGCACGCATGAGTTCGATTTCCGCCCGGATAAGGGCGAGCGAAGCTTCAAGTACCTCGGGGCGGCTGACAAAGACGTAGCCGAGCGTTTGGCCGGCGGAGACCGGTTGCAGCAAATCCACGTCAAGCTGAGCGAGCGTGCCGGGTTGCACGGAGCGAACCTCGGTCCGAATCGTCTCCGCTTCGCCGACCATGGTCGGAGGGGCGACCCACTGCGTCCAAAGGGTGGCGGCGGCAAGGAACGCGACTAGGAAGGTCGCGCCGGGCAGGTACTGTTGACGCGCCAGTCGCCAGCGTTGTGCGGGCGGAGTGGGGATGGACGGGAGACGGTCGTTCATGGTCAGACTTCGGATTCGTCCTCGGCCTTCATGCTCGAAACATGAGCGACACCCGGTAGCAGAGCGAGCTCGCGCAACAAATCGGGGACCCGATCCGGATCGCGTAACAGCAAGCGATACGAAAGATCGGCGCTCTCATCGGACCCGATCTGGCGATTTGCGCAGTGGCTTCGGACCGCGTGGCGCTGCAGCAAGCGCTCCAACGTCGGCAATTCGGCGATCCGGCGCGACCACTGGAGATTGAGAATCAGATCGTACCGGTGGCGGCTGCCGAAGGAGGTGAACCAAAGGTAGATCATCAAGCCGCTGATGACG
>CAYVDZ010000996.1:0-2325 GCA_964450575.1 uncultured Opitutus sp. | reverse complement strand
GACATCGAGCCGCGCGCCGGCCCGCAGCATAGGCTTGCTGGGAAGCCTTGTCCGCTATAGCCGCTGAAGGACGGGGTCCGCGTACCGATGGCGTCTGAGCCACCCGAGCAACTCGTCGTGCGTCATTCGCGCCATCTCGGCGTTCAACTTTTCGCGGACCTCACGCATGATCTTGCCGCAATCGAAGCGCTTCGAGGGACGGTCACTCATCGCCCCCGCAAAGCGCGAAACGATCTCAACACCCGTCCGCCGCGGTCGTCCTCATCATGCGAGAGTGTAGCTCAGACCCTAGGCACGGAGCGCGGCAGCCCGGCATCGCCAGCGAAAGCTGATAGTCCGGATTACCTGCGGGAACCGTCATGACGGGCTGTATCGGACGCTCGGGCCGGGGCCGTCCCCACCGGTGCTCGTACTGGTTTCCATGCCATGCCGCGGCTCCACCCCTGGTTCTTCCTGCCGCGGAGATGTAGGTCAGGCGTAGACAACCTGTCGATAATACAGAAGACATCCACTCGAACCTCCGCTCGAATCTGCTTTGGAATCTGTACGTTGGCCTCGCAGCGCGCTCCGGGTCGACGCGGTCAGGGGGCAGTATTCCAAGCCGGTGTTGGGTGTCTCTTGAGTCCCAGATCGCGTTCTCCTTCAAGTATGGATTGATCACAAACGCGCTTCCCGATGCCCTCGACTTTTACCTACCGTTCGGGTGCACACACCTCCGCTTGTATCTTGGTAGTACCGAGGCGATCTCCGCATGAGACCACAGCCCGCATTGGCTGAAGCGAAACGTCCCGCAACCTGGCGACAGCTCCCCAAAGGCGTCTGGGCGCTCGGCTTTGTTTCAATGCTGATGGATGTCTCCTCGGAGATGATCCACGCGCTGTTGCCTGTCTATCTTGTCGTTGGGCTCGGCGCATCGGCCCTCGCCGTCGGGGTGATCGAGGGAATTGCCGAGGCGACCGCCGCCATCACGAAGATTTTCTCTGGAGCCCTGAGCGACCGGTTGGGCAACCGAAAGTTGCTGGCTACCGTGGGCTATGGGCTGGCGGCCTTCACCAAGCCCATTTTCCCGCTCGCGCCCTCGCTCGCCTGGCTGATAGCCGCAAGATTCATCGATCGCGTCGGCAAGGGGATTCGTGGCGCGCCGCGCGACGCCCTGGTTGCCGATATCAGCCCTCCGAACCTACGCGGCGCAAGCTTCGGTCTGCGCCAATCACTCGACACCGTAGGCGCTTTCTTGGGACCGCTCGCGGCCATCGGATTGATGTGGCTCTTTGCCGACGACTTCATTTCCGTGTTCTGGATCGCCGTCATCCCCGCCTTTCTGGCGCTCGCACTGATTATCTCTGCCGTGCACGAGCCCAAGCGGCCAGAGGGACTGCGCAAGGTGAAAATGCCCCTCAGCCGTGCCGAACTCGCGCGGCTCGGCTCCACATATTGGTGGATCGTGGTCGTGGGGTCATTCTTCACCCTTGCCCGTTTCAGCGAGGCATTCCTGATTCTGCGTGCCCAGTCCGCAGGCGTTCAGTTGATGATGGTCCCAGCGGTCCTGGTCCTCATGAACCTCGCCTATGCCATGTCTGCCTATCCGGCCGGAGCGCTTTCAGACCGAATGGAGCGCGTGACGATCCTGCTGATCGGCATTCTATTCCTCATTGGAGCCGATCTGATGCTAGCGTTCGCGCCCAACATTGCCGGCATCGGGATCGGTGTCGTTCTCTGGGGGCTGCATATGGGCTTCACACAAGGCCTATTCGCAACACTCGTCGCGGATGCCGCTCCGCTGGATCTCCGAGGAACCGCTTACGGCATGTTCAACCTGGTGACCGGCATCGCGATGCTGGTGGCGAGCGTCGTCGCGGGGGCGCTGTGGGATCTGATCGGACCCCAGGCAACATTTATTGCCGGCGCCCTGTTTGCTGTTTTGACTGTTGTTGGACTTCTGCCCGTGCGGCATCGGCTTGACGGGCGTATGATGAGTTGAGCAATTGTTTGGACCAAGAGCATCCGCGGGAGCGGGAATCCACGATTGATACGCGATTCTGGGCCCCCGCGTCCGCGAGGGCGACGGAAGCTCGAAAAGTTCAACAGGCCGCTAAGGCCCGCACGGATCATCCAGAAGCTGGCAACCGCACCTCGATCCGCGAAGGTATCGAGACCCTGGATGGACCCCGGCTGATCGAAGTCCGCCACCGAGGGAGACGAGCAGGTCGACGTCGCCACGCGAAGTCGACTCCGAGCGAGCATATGCGCCCACTAGCCGCTGCGACCCCAATCGCGGGACCGTCCAAAGGGGCGATGCCTCAGTCTTCGTTCTCGGGCTCCTGT
>CAYVDZ010000995.1:0-2326 GCA_964450575.1 uncultured Opitutus sp. | reverse complement strand
CGAGTTTCTTGTCGTCGAAACGTGCATTGCTCTGGTTCACGCCGGGCAAATCGAACAGCCGGATCACGTCCGCGATTGGCATCTTTTCGCGGTCGTCACCCGGGTTCCAACCCAGCAGGCAAAGAAAGTTGACGAGCGCCTCCGGCAGGTATCCACGTTGCTGATACTCCTCGATCAACGCGCCCTGATCGCGCTTCGACATCTTGCCCGGTCCATTCTGTTTCAAAATCAGCGGAATATGCGCGAACGCCGGCGGCCTCACGCCAAAGCCTTCAAACAGGTGCACGTGCTTGCTGGTATTCGAAAGGTGATCTTCACCCCGAATGATGTGCGTGACGTTCATCGTGATATCGTCGACCACGTTCACGAGGTGAAACACGGGATTGCCGTCGGAGCGAACGATGACAAAATCCTCGTCCTCCAAACGTTCCACCCGCCCGCGGATCTGGTCTTCAATCACCACCGGCGGCACCTTGACCTTGGTTACGGTCTTCTTGCGATGATCGTCAAAGATCTCGTAACGCTCACCGGGCAGTTTGAACCAGATCGCGCCGTCTTTTTCGTAGGCGCGCCCGGCCTGCATCAACTGCTCCACATGACGCTTGTAAATCTCACCCCGCTCACTCTGGCGATACGGACCCAAGTCGCCGCCACCGTTGCGGCCGACCTTCGGGCCTTCGTCCCAATTGAGTCCAAGCCAATTCAAACTCTCGTAGATCACCTGCAGGAAGGCCTCGCTGTTGCGCTCCTTGTCCGTGTCTTCGATGCGCAGGATAAACGTGCCGCCCATGTGGCGCGCATACAGCCAGTTGAACAACGCGGTGCGCGCGCTGCCAATATGGAAAAACCCGGTGGGACTCGGAGCAAAACGGACGCGAACGTGGGACATGGAAGAAGAATTTCCGCGCATTCCCGCGATGCTGTCAAAGTAGGATTCCGTCGGCCGGAAAAGCGAAACTGGGATTCCTGCCTGTCGCCGAAAAATGAAAGAGGCATTCCTGTCTGGCTCCGATAGTGATACAGACATTCCTGTCTGTCTCCGACTTTGCGAGACATCGACAGGCGGGAAGGCAAAGGCAGACAGACAGGAATGTCTGTATCACTTCTCACTTCCGTGCTCCGATCGCACACCATCGCAGACAGGAATGTCTGCGTCACCGCCCGAGCCCGAACCCGTCGAAAACCGCTCGCCAACGAGCGCGTCCCTCCCGAACGTTCCCTCATGCTCAAGGCTGCATCCCCGGTCGCCTTCTCCGGCACTATCATTCTCCCCGATCGCCTGCTTTCCGATGGGATCGTACTTTGCCGCGGCGATCGCATCGTCGCCGTCGGTCCGCGCGACACGATCGCGCTCCCGGACGATGTCACGGTCGTGTCAGCAAAAGATGGATACATCGCGCCCGGTTACGTGGACATCCACGTGCACGGCGGAGCGGGCGCCGACTTCATGGACGGCACCGTCGAGGCGGTGCGGACCGCGATCCAGGCGCACGCCCGGCACGGCACGACCACGATTTTTCCGACCACCACGACCGGCTCGCGCGAACAAATCAGTGCGATGCTTTCCGCCTGCCAGACGATCCAGCAGGAAGCGCCGGCCAACGGCGCCCGGATCGGTGGGGTGCATTTCTACGGACCCTACTTCGCGGAGGACAAGGTCGGCTGCCATCTCCAAGGCGGACGGCGGGATCCCGATCCCGCTGAGTACCGGGAGCATCTTGCTCGCGGGATCATTCGCGTGGCAACGTGCGCGGCCGAGCTGCCGGGAGCCGAAGCGTTTTACCGGGAAGCCGCGGAACGCGGCTGCCTCGTGACCTGCGGACATTCCAACGCGACCTGGAACGAGATGGCTCTCGCCTACGCCGCCGGCATGCGCCACGTGGATCACTTCTGGTGCGCCATGAGTTCCGTGCCGAGTATTCGCACCCGGCTCGGCACGCCCTCGCAAGGTAGCATGGAACAGTTTGTTTTGATGTATCCGGAAATGAGCACCGAGGTGATCGCGGACGCGTGTCATCTCGCTCCGGAATTGCTCGAGTTTGCCTATCGCATGAAGGGCGTGAAACGGCTGTGCCTTGTGACCGATGCGAATCGCGCCCTCGACCAACCGCCAGGCCAGTATCGATTCGGACCGCAGGGAGACGGCGAGTGGTTCGAGAGCGACGGTCGCGTGGGCTTTCAGGAAGGCGGCGGCCTCGCCAGCTCCGTCATGGGCATGGATACGATGGTTAAAAACATGCACGACCTCACCACCGCGGGCGTGGTCGACTCGGTTCGCATGGGTAGCCTCACGCCCGCGGTGGTGAGGTCGTGCATGTTTTTAACC
>CAYVDZ010000994.1:0-2327 GCA_964450575.1 uncultured Opitutus sp. | reverse complement strand
CCGAAACTGCGTCCCACAATATCCGTTGAACCGAAGGGCCGCAGCGTGCGGTGCAGGGTTTCAAAATCCGAACCGCCCACCTCAATATCAAAATCCTTGGGCTCAATCCCCAGGAGCCAGTCGCGCACTCCGCCTCCGACGAGCCGTGGCCGTCCGGTGCGACGGACGGCCTCCAGCATCGCGCGCAAATCATCTGGGATCTGCATGACGGGCGTCATTCCGGAGGGCGGGTGCGAATGACGTTAGCGGACAAAGCCGGGCGGCTCATCCCTGATGCGGCCAGGATGAGAAGCAGCCAGCCCGCCATCAGCGCCACCCCTCCGAGGGGGGTGACGGGGCCGAGCCAGCGAGGGCCGCCCAGTGCGAGCCAGTACAGGGAGGCGGAGAAAAGGATGACGCCGGCGCACCAGCAGCGGGCCGCCCAGAGCAGCAGTCGGCGGGAGCGATCGCCCAGCGGGTGGGACAGCGCCGCCAGGCCGAGCAGCGAGACCGCATGAAACAAGTGATAGCTTGAGGCGGTGTCCCAGGCGGCGGTCATGCCGCGCTCGATCAAGGCCGCTTTGAGTGCGTGTGCGCCCATGGCGCCGAGCGCGACCCCGGTGAGGCCGAGAATTCCGGCAGCCAGCAGGGTGAAACGGAGAGGGGATCCAGCGGTGCTCATGGCCGGCACGTTTGCAGATTGCCGGGCCAAAACAAGAGCCGGCTGTGCTTAGCGGCTGGAGCTGGAAACTGGATCTTCAGGGGTTGGGCCAGGAGGGGTTTAGTCAATTTTCCTGGGCGACAGCGGTCAGGATGCGGGCGGCGTGATTAAGGACGGCGGATTCGACCATGATCCAAATCACGTAATACGTGGAAGGCGGCGAAGGAAAGCGGCGAATGGATTGCCCGGGGTGACACAGACATTCCTGTCTGTCCCTTGGATTGACTGCGCTTGGCGTCGTTTGCGCCTGGGCCACGGAATCGGGGGGAACGGAACAGACAGGAATGTCGTATCACCTCAGACATCAGCCCCGTTTCTTCCAGCGTCGATCGTCCTTCAATTCCGGGTCGGGGCGGCTGCGGAATGCGTAAGGAGGGCTTCAGTAGACGATGACGCGCAGTCCCGGGATGCGTGGGAAAACGCGGTCTCGGGAAACCAAGGGCATCTGCTCGCGCAGCGCAGTGGCGACGATCCACAGATCGTTTTCGCCCATCTCGAAAGGCAGCGACGCTTGCAGGCGCCCGGCAAAGATCGCGGTTTCACGGCCGAGTGCCCGGGGCGCATATCCGCGAAAGAAGCGGCGCACCTCGGTCTCGGTCGCACCCACCGCAAACTCGCCGAGCGTCACCACACTGACCGCGCGCACCGCATGTCGGTTGGCCAAAAGCAGTTCCTGACACGGCCCGTTCTTCCGAGCCTGCAACTCCTCGGCGAGGTCGATGAAGAATGTCGTGTCAAACAGCATGGCCGGCTCTGGCAGGACGGCGCGAGCGCACCGGGTTCTGCCGGCGTCGACGCAGTAAGGCGGTGTCCACCTCCGGCGGGACGGCCCGAAGGGCGGCGAGCTGATCGTCGATGCTTATTTCGCCCGCTTGCTCGCTGAAGACCCGGCGCACAACATCGCCGAAAGATTCCCGCGGACCCTTCGCCCGCTTCAACATCCTAAACGCCTCGGCATCTACACTCACGGTCTTGAGTTTCATCGGGCGGAAACCACGCACGTGCAAACTCCGGAGTCAATCCGCCGGGGGCGACGAGACAAGTGCCCGCAAGACGGACGCCTTTTGGCTGCAAGGACGTTCAGCGGCCGGCGGCCCAGAAGAGGCCGCGGGCGAGGAGGGTGATGAAGACAGGATCGGACCAGGTGGCGTTGCCGTGGCCGAAGGTCGTGCCGAAGACGCGCGTGCCGTGGTAGTCGTTGGTCCAGATCGCGGCGTGGTCGTTGCCGTCTTTCTCGCTTTTGGCGACCGCGAGGGCGCGCGCGTTGGGCCAGAGTTTTTCGATGACGTAGAGTTCGTCCATGGGCGTGACCCACGGCGACGGAAAGCCTTTGAGGGCGGGATGGTCGGTGACGACCGGGCGCACGGCATAGTTGGCTTGGTGGTCGTGGCGGCGGCTGGTCACGCCGAGGAATTCACGCCAGGTGTCGTCGGCGAGCGCGCGGTAGGTGTGCATCGCGCAGTGGATGACGACGGCGGGGGTGCCGGCGCGGTGGGCGGCGGTGATTTTGGAGATGTAGGCGAGGTCGGCGGTGTCGGCGAAGCACTCGTTATGCACGACGACGTCGTAGGGTTTGGCCCAGTCGGGGTTGTCGTAGAGTTTGATCTGGCCGCGGGTGGTGGTGCCG
>CAYVDZ010000993.1:0-2337 GCA_964450575.1 uncultured Opitutus sp. | reverse complement strand
ATGGGCACGCACTGTTGAGCCGCTGGCCGATCGAAGTGGTGAAGCGCGCGCGCTTGCCGCATGATGCGACCAGCTGGTGGCAGGAGCCGCGCTCGGCGATTTGGGTGCGCATTGATATAGGCGGCCGGCGGGTGAACGTCATCACCACCCATCTCGGCCTCGGTCCGAACGAACGTGTGCTGCAGGTGCACGCGTTGCTGGGTGAAGAGTGGCTCGGCGGAATATCGCCGGAGGAGCCCGTGGTGCTCTGTGGTGACTTCAATGCGCTTCCCGGCAGTGCGCCTTATAAACTCGCGGCGGGTCGCCTGCGGGACGTGCAGGCTCCGGGACCAGGCTTCCGCCCGGTGGGGACCTTTAGTTCACTTCAGCCCCTCGTGCGTCTCGACCACATCTTTACCTCGACGCATTTCGAGCGCCATACGGTCGTGGTCGTGCGCAGCGATCTTACGCGGGTTGCTTCCGATCATCTCCCGCTTCTGGCCGACCTTCGAGTTGTAAGCGCATCCGACGATACGTCAGAAACGAAGCGCCCAACACCGTCAGCGCATAAGCGATCAGCACCATCACCCGCGCTGCCGTGAGCCGGTCGCTTTGGTCGCCCAGCACCACCGTGATGGTCGAGCGCAAGGTGTGGAGGGGCAGGCAGCACATGATATAGGTGCGCAGTGGAACGCCCACGAGAGGGAGCACGTAATTGACTGCTGAATACGGGGCACCGGGAAGGAGTACCGTGAAAATACAGATGCTGGTGTGGGCGCCCTTGGGGACTTGCTCGCGCAGGCGCCGGATCCAGCGCGTCTTTTCAAGTCGATGCCGCCAGTGATGAACAATCGCGTAGCTGGCGAGTAATTGCAGCAGGATCGAGCTGGAAACGATCACCATGCCCCATCCGGCGCCGAAGCGGATGCCGGCGGCGATATGAAGAACGCTCACCGGAAATCCCACGAGCGGCAGGATCGTGAGAAGGCCGAAAGCAACCCAGCCGTTCAGTTCCTCCGCCCGGGCATGGACAGCCTCGATGTCGATCAGTTGGTGGACCAGAATGAGAACCGCGGCGAACCCGGCCGCCACCATGGCGATGCGCCGCCAGGGAAACTCTCCCAAGCGGATGCGGTTTGCCTTGGGACGCGGGCGATCGGAGGGACTGTCAGGGTGCCCTCCTCGTAAGGCGGGAGGAGGGCGGGTCACAGGTTTCACCATATCTCAAACGTGCCGCGGATTATTCTCCGCGGCACGAGCGAAATGCCGATCGTTTACGGATTGGCCGTGGCCGTGCGGAGCGTGATGTTGTTTTGAACGCTTTGGACTCCTTGAACACCGGCGGCGATCTGACCTGCCCTGGCCTTCTGCTCTGCGGTTTCGACGAAGCCGCTCAGTTGCACGACACTGCGGAAGGTATCCACATTCACATCGAGTGCCTTGACGATCGGGTCGCCCACCATGGCGGCCTTAACTTTGGCCGTCGTGGCGCGGTCATCAATGTATTCGCCGGTGCTGGCTTGGGTGGCGGTGCCGGCACAGCCGGTACTGAACGCGGCCACGCCGGTTCCGAGCGTGAAAAGGAGGGCGAGGGTGGGAAGAGTTGTTTTCATTTTTTGGTAGGAGGTTACGGAGGATAGTAGCGGCGAGCGGCAATCGGTTCCGGTTGGCCTCGCGTCTGACGTTGCATCGGACGCGGTCTCAGGGCGGTCGAAACGTTGTGAGGTGTGCGGTAGCGCCCGGTGCGGCGGTCTTGTGGCACGCGCGGGTGGCTTGCTTTCGTGGACCAGTCACGTTGGTTCGGGCAATGACCTGTCGCACCGGCTGCGGCGCCTGTTGCATCGCTCCGAGTATTTCCACGCCCATTCCGGGAATGAGCGGGGGGAAGCCTGCGGGTATCCCCTGCATTCAACTTTTGGGCGATATGCGCTGTGCGCTGTTCGGAAAGCCCGAACGTCCGGCGGTTTGTGTGAGTTTGCGCCCGACGGAAGAGATGTGCGGGTGCTCGCCGCAGGAAGCGTTGGCGGGACTCACCCGGCTCGAGTTCCTGACGCAGCCGCCGTCGATTCGCAACGGGGTGGGCGGAGCCGGTGCGGCCTCGGCCCGTATCCGTGCAGTAGGAATGCGTTTTTTGAAGTAGTCGGGCATTGGCTGCCACGCAAAGACAGGTCGCGTTCCGACTGCATTGCAGTTGGAATTGGGCGAGATAAGTTTCTCCCAAAGGCCTCGCCATCAGTCGTGTTCGTGCGCCGGAACGGCGAGTTTGATCGGGACCGACCCTGGGGGCGGCTGATCCTAAATTCGGCAGTTCAGATTAGCCACGGATGACACCGATGACACGGAGACGCTTAAAGGGTC
>CAYVDZ010000992.1:0-2344 GCA_964450575.1 uncultured Opitutus sp. | reverse complement strand
GTCCACGCTCACCCGCGCGACCTGTGCGACCAATCCGATGCGTGTAATCCGTCGCGGATCGCGGCAGATCAAAGTTCACCACCACGGGCAGCTGCACAATATCAAGCCCACGGGCCGCCACATCGGTGGCGACCAAGACCTGCGTCTTGGAATCCTTGAAATCAGCCAGGGCCTGCTGCCGCGCTCCCTGACTCAGTTCGCCGTGCAACGCATCGGCTTTGAGCCCGGCGCGCCGCAGCTTGTCGGCGACGTGCTCCGTCGCGTACTTCGTCGCCACAAAAACCAGCACGCGACTCCAACCGTGCGTTTGAATCAGGTGCCGCAGCAGCTGGGTGCGCCGCGGCGCATCGACTTCGATCGCGCGCTGCTCGATGTCCGGCGTGGTGTCCGGCGCGGGTGCCACTTCCACCCGGACCGGATCGCGCAAGAGGCTCTGGGCGAGTTTCTCGACCTCCGGTGGAAAGGTAGCCGAAAACAGCAGGGTTTGCCGCTTGGCCGAAAGGCGCGTCACGATCCGGTTGAGCTCGTCGGCGAAACCCAGCGCGAACAACCGATCCGCTTCGTCGAGCACCAGGGTGGTTACCGCCGAGAGCGAGACCGCGTTTTGCTCCACCAGATCGAGTAAACGTCCGGGCGTCGCCACGATGATATCCGCTCCTCCGCCCAAAGCCATCATCTGCGGGTTGATTGAAACGCCGCCATATACCACCAGCGTCTTCACCGGTTCCGCCAGGAAGCGCCCAAAACGACGAATGGATTCGCCAATCTGCGCCGCCAGCTCGCGGGTCGGCACCAAAATCAACGCCCGCACAAATCGGCCAGGTACGCGCCGGTTCCTCGCCAGCCGCTGGAGGAGCGGCAGGGCAAACGCCGCGGTCTTTCCCGAACCCGTCTGGGCCGATGCCCAAACGTCGGAACCGCTGAGGATCGGTGGAATCGCGCTCACCTGAATCGGTGTGGGCACGTCGTAACCTTTTTCTGCAATCGCCCGCAACAGCGGCACGGAAAGTTTGAGGGCGGTGAACGTCATGCGCAGAAAATAAAGGGGCTAAACAGCGGACAAGGATCAACCCACCCGTACCACAATGGTCGCACCACTCACCGTGACGCGGTCGCCCGACGCGAGCTGCTTTCGCTTCCGCGTTTCAATGGCTCCGTTCACCGTGACGCCGCCCTCCGTGACCAACTGTTTCGCCGCGCCACCACTCTCCGCCAATCCGGCAAATTTAATAAACTGACACAGCTCAATCGGCACCTCACGGACCACTACGTCCCGCGGTTCCCCAGCTGATGGCTTGGATGTCATCCCTCCACCCTCGCTCCCGCCGAATCGCGAGTCGAACTTTCTGTTGATGCCTGCCGCCACCACAAAATCAGCGACGACCAACGCGCCGCAAAACTCTCACTGCACGCTCTCATCCGCGCGCAATTCGCGGATCCTGATATTCTTCCAGCGAACCTGGTACGGCCCTTTGCCGGCCGCGATGCTGTGAACCTGCAAACCAATAAAGCCGCTCGCATCGAGCGTATCACGAAAGTCAGCACAGGTGACCCCGTTCACCCACGAGCGAATCCGGTCTCCCTGCGCCACAATCCGATAGTGATTCCACGCTCCATCTTTAAACGCCGCGCACGCGCCCGGCTTCTTCGTCAGGTCGTCGTGCCACTTCGTCCAACGTCCCTCATCCCAAAAATTGCCCGCGACGCATTTGTCACTGGTCGTGATCTCACACTGGTAGCCGTAGACCTCCCCTTTCTCCCGCATCCGACCCTGCTTCGAGGCTTGCGGCGTGTCTTTCGCATAAACGTGACTGCGGATCTGTATGCCGGAGTTGAGTTCCTTGTCGCAGAGCACTTCGAGTTCGAGCTCGAAATCCGCATAGTCGCGCTTCGTGCTGAGGAAGGTGTTCTTACTCTTGGCCACCGTCGTCCCAACGATCATATCCTTGTCGATGTGATACGTAGCCACGCCGCCTTTCACGACCCAGGCGTCGAGACTTTTGCCATCAAAGAGCGACACCCAACCCGAAGCCTTCGGGGACTGGGCGACCAGACTGTTTATAAAGGCCGCTGTCACCAAGGCCGCCATCACGACGAGTTTTGAGGAGGTTCTCATAAAAGGGGCCCCGAAGATTCGTCGGAATCGGCCCGCGTGTCGAGCCGTCGCCGCCTGCACGACGAAGTAACTTCGCCCCCGGCCCGGGAGCGCGCCCTCACCGTTCCGGCTGCACGTCCTGCTCCCACCGGCCGAGCCGCTCCCGCAATTGCGCCGCCACGTCGGGACGCGCGCCGAGCAGATTATTTTCTTCATAAGGATCCGCCGCCAGATTGAAAAGCCATTCGA
>CAYVDZ010000991.1:0-2353 GCA_964450575.1 uncultured Opitutus sp. | reverse complement strand
GTCCGGATCGAGGATCGAAACCATTCGGGCCAAGTGGTCTCTTTCGATGGCCAATCGCGCTGGCCGACCGCGAACCGCGGACCAACTAACAAAACACGCCGTGACCCCGTGGGGCTACCCGACCCCGTGTGGCTAACCGATTGACGGGGTGATTGAAAATCGGGCCAGGCTATCCCCTAACCGTCCCCTTGTTTTGCCTCCCCTATGAAAATGGTGCACCCGTAGGGAGTCGAACCCCAAACCTTCTGATCCGTAGTCAGACGCTCTATCCAATTGAGCTACGGGTGCGCGGAAGAGCGCGAGAAGAAGCAAGGATTCCAAGCCGAGCGCAAGCGATTATTTCACGCGGGTCCCAAGAAAATGTTCAGCTCTTGAATCTGCTCGTTTCTCACCCGAATCGAGGTCTAAACCCCGAGTCCGACTTTCCCAGCCCCCGGATCCGTCCCGCGCAGGAAGTGGCGCAGGCTTAAGCCTACGGAACAAAGCTAACCTTTGGCTTTGCGCTTCGCGTCTCGTCCGCAACGCTCACGACCCTGAAGGGCTGAACTGCAGCCCCGCTTTAACCCCTTCTTTCCATGAGATCGTTGCCCCCGCATTCTCGCCGAGACTTCCTCCGTTCGACCCTCGCCGCCACCGTGTATAGCGGCGTTCTGAGTTCTTCCCTTCGCGCCGCCTCCGCCCAGTCGGCCGAGCGGCGCCTGCTCTATGTCGCGGTGCCCGGAATTCGCAATTATCTCGAGCGCGGCGGCCATGGCCTCCTCGTCTTCGACATCGATCGTGATCACGCGTTCGTGAAACGCATCCCCGCCCGCGGCCTCAACGCGCAAGGCAAGCCTCTCAACGTCAAGGGCGTCGTGGCGAGCGCCGCCACCGGACGCCTCTACGTGAGCACGTTGCAGTTTGTCACGTGCTTCGATTTGCGGACGGATCAAATCCTGTGGGAAAAGGCCTATGAAGGCGGTTGCGATCGCATGGCCCTCTCGCCCGACGGAAAGGTGATGTACCTGCCCTCGCTCGAGAAGGACCACTGGTTCGCGGTCGAGGCGCTCTCGGGCGATATCATCAAGCGGATCGACATCCCTTCCGGTGCCCACAACACCCTCTACGGGGCCGACGGAAAATTCGCCTACCTTGCCGGACTCCGGTCGCCGTTTCTGCGCGTCGCCGCTACGTCGACGCACACGATCGCCAGGGAAGTCGGGCCGTTTGCAGCGGCCATCCGGCCGTTTACCATTAACGGACGCCAGACCCTCTGCTTCGTGAATATCAACGGGCTCCTCGGCTTCGAGGTGGGCGATCTCGTCACCGGCAAGAAACTGCACCGCGTGGAAGTGCAGGGTTTCAAGGTCGGCGTGCCGAAGCGTCATGGATGTCCGAGTCATGGTATCGGGCTCACGCCGGACGAAAAGGAACTCTGGGTGTGCGACGGACCCAATCAGCGGATGCACCTCTTTGACGCGACCGTGATGCCGCCCCGGCAGGTCGCGAGCATCGAGGTGCGCGACGATCCAGGTTGGATCACGTTCAGCCTCGACGGCCGGCTGGCTTATCCGTCCACGGGTGAAGTGATCGACGTGGCCACGCGGAAAATCATCGCGACGTTGCAGGATGAAACCGGCGCGGCGGTCCATAGCGAGAAAGTGGTCGAGGTCCACTTCGCCGGCACTGAGCCGATCCGGAGCGGGGATCAGTTCGGAATTGGGCGCGTCCGATAGATCGTCGTACTCTATGTGTCAGGCCACCGCTTCACTTCGATAACGATATATAACAACACGAGTAGTTCGTTCGATGGCTTGGTGAGAAGAAAAGACTTTTGGGATGGGGTGCAGGGGAAGGGGCGTAGCCTCAGACCATTTAGGTTCAAACATCGAGCAACCGCGGATTACGCGGATGGAGCGGATAAGACGGAGAATACCTCCAGCTATCCGCTCCATCCGCGTAATCCGCGGTTAAAAGAATCTGAGGTTTGAAAAACCTGACCTGCTCACAATCCGTTTGGCCATTCAACAACTCTAGCGGGTCGGCGTGAGGTAACCCATCGCGTGCATCCACTGCTCGCACAGTTTGGGCCAGCCCGAAACGGGATTGTCCGACGCCCGCATGCCGTAGCCGTGACCCCCGCGGGTGAAGATGTGCAGCTCGGCCGCGACGTCGGCCTTTTTTAACTCGGCGTAGAGCAGGGCGGAATTGAGGCCGCGTAGCTTGTCGTCGTGGGTGACGGCCACAAACATCGGCGGCGTCTGGCTATTAATCGCGATGGCTGGGCTTAACGGACCGGGTTTGTCCTCATTTCCCAGATACGCCGGATAAATCGGGATGACGAAGTCCGGACGGCAGCTCAACGCATCTGCAG
>CAYVDZ010000990.1:0-2355 GCA_964450575.1 uncultured Opitutus sp. | reverse complement strand
GTCGAGGTGGGCGTCGGTGAGGACGTTCTGATTTTTGGCGGCGGCGTAGTCGCGGGAGGCGTCGATGAAGAGGACGTCGCCGTGGGTCTTGCCCTTGTTGAAGAGGAGGATGGCGGCGGGGATGCCGGTGCCGAAGAAGAGGTTGGCCGGGAGGCCGATGACGGCCTCGAGGAGGTTTTCCTGGATGAGTTTTTGGCGGATGCGGCCTTCGGCGGCGCCGCGGAAGAGGACGCCGTGCGGCACGACGACGCCAACGCGACCGACCTTTTCGCGGGCGGTCTCGATCATGTGGGTAATGAAGGCGTAGTCGCCTTTGCCCTTGGGCGGAATGCCCCGGTGATAGCGGCGGAAAGGATCGGCTTCGGCTTCCGCGATGCCCCATTGATCGAGAGAGAACGGGGGATTGGCCACGACGATGTCGAACTTCATCAACTGGTCGCCCTCAACGAGGCGGGGATTGCGCAGCGTGTCGCCCCACTCGATGCGGAAACTGTCCATGCCGTGCAGGAACATGTTCATGCGGCAGAGGGCGTGGGTGGTGCCGTTGCTCTCCTGACCGAACAGCGCGAAATCGCGGCCGTCGGCCTGACGACCTACCTTGATGAGAAGCGAACCCGATCCGCAGGTGGGGTCGCAAATGGTGTCGCCTTTCTTGGGCTTTAGCAGGCGGGCGAGAAGCGTGGACACCTGACCGGGAGTGTAGAATTCGCCGGCTTTTTTGCCGGCATCGGAGGCAAATTTCTCCAACAGGTATTCGTAAACATTGCCGATCACGTCCTCGTCGCCGATGACGGAGGGACGGAGGTCGAGGCGCGCATCGGCGAAGATTTCCAGGAGGCCCTTAATGCGGGTGTTCCGCTCTTTGGTCTGACCGAGCTTGCCCTCGGAGTTGAAGTCCACCTCGCGAAAGACGCCTTCAAGTTTCGCCTTGTTCGCCTCCTCGATGTGTTCGAGCGCGATGTTGATGCGCTGGCCGATGTCGGCCTCGTTGCGCTGGGCGTAGAGGCTGTCAAAATCGGCAGCCGCAGGAAGGAGGAAACGCTCGCGGGCGAGGCGGCGGGCGACGCGATTCTCGTCGCCTTTGTATTCGAGAAGGTAAGCAGCGCGGTGATCCTTGATGACATCGCTGATGTATTTCACGAACAGCATCACGAGGATGTAGTTCTTGTAGTCGGACGGATCGAGGCTGCCGCGGAAGGTATCGCAGGCACGCCACGCGACGTTGTTGATCTCGTCTTGGTTGATTTTGGACATGGACAGAAAGGGGGAAGGTTAGGCGTGAAGGGACTGGAGAATGGCGCGGTCGATCAAAATGGCGCGACGGCTGGCGAGCTTTTCCATGAGGCGCTTTTCGTGGAGCCTTAGCTCGTGGAGTTCGGCGATGGCGCGTTGGCGGGGAATCGGCGGAAGCGGGATCGCCAACTCACCCAGCGCGCCGGAGGGCAGCGAGCGGACATAAGAGCCGCGCGCCCGTGCATTGAGGTTTTCCTGAGTAGATGAAAGATTGAGAAACCAGCGCAGGTAGGCCGGGAGAAGGACGCCGCTGTGGGGCCGGATGACCAAAAACTGACTGCCTGCGACGGCGGGAGGTCCGCCTTCGAAGATAGCCGCAGTCATCCGGGTGCCCCGAGCGGCGAGCAACACTTCGCCGGCGCGCAACCCCGAGCGATGCGCCGTGACTTCATCGAGCCGAATCAGATTCGGCTCGGCGATGCGGAGACTGCCATCTTCGGAGAGATCGCCGATGCGAACAAGCTGGTGCGTGCCGGTCGGGTCGTGACGCGATGCGTCGGCCCCCCGGAGCGTGATGCCAAGTTGCACGTCGGCGACTTCTCGAAGCTGTGCCTGCGCTGGTTTCATTTTTATGCTACCTCTCAGTGCTCGGTGTCACGAGGCGGGCACGGGTCGTTGCCAGGCGCAATGGTGTCCTTGGACCGGATGCGACCATCAAGTCCTCGAACACTCAGTTCGCCCCCACCTTGGTTGGTGAGGTTTTCGCGGGCGGCATCAATAGCCGCCTGTTGTGTTTCGTGAACGCTCGACGCGCGATCGGCGTCATTGCGTTCGTTCACCCACTGCCCGTCAGGGCGGCGGTATACCATTCGATCTTGCGGCTTACTCATAGGATCTAACGTCTAGCTGAATTTAGGGGCGGGCACATTTCCCCTTGAATCCAACCAACCGGTAAGCGAGTCTTTGGGCCTCCTACAGCTTGGGAGCCGCTTAACAGTGGTTCTCAAAAGAAACTCCCGGGCCTCACGGTTTAGGAGTTTTTTTGTGGTGCGCCTAAAAATCAGACGTTAACATGGTGTCTTGTCAACGATTTGTTTTATTGCACAAATAGACGTGTGATGC
>CAYVDZ010000989.1:0-2356 GCA_964450575.1 uncultured Opitutus sp. | reverse complement strand
TGGGCGCCGCCTTGGAGCGCGGTGGAATTCCCAGGGCGTGGCATCAGACGCGCATGGGCGACTGCCCGCCGTCTCTCCAGCGCAAACTCGCGGTTACCCTGGCGGGATTGAAAAACGTTTCGTCTCTCTTGATCGACGACCCAACCCGCGACATCGAAGACGAAGATCTCGACTCGATGATTGCCGCGCTGCGTGCGCTCCGCAAACGCGGCCGGGCGATCCTCCTCGCTACCCGTGACCTCGCGTTCGCCCATCGGGTCGCCACGCGTGTCGTCGTGCTCGATCAAGGCTGCACGGTCGAAAGCTACGACCCCAACACTTCGCGCCACAGCCATCACGCCGGCTCCTACCTCGCTGATCTCGTCGGGTGAATCCCACCGCTTGCGCGCGTCCTCCGCTCCTCCTCCGTCTCTCGCGACTCAATTTCAATCCTCATCGCTCAAATCCCAAGCCTCCATGCTCACCACGGAAAATCTCACCAAACGATTCAACGGCACGACGGCGGTCGACAACCTCACCCTTCACGTCGGCCCCGGAGAGCTCTTCGCGTTACTCGGGCCCAACGGCGCGGGCAAGACGACGACGATCAACTGCTTTCTTGGCTTCCTCACACCCGATTCAGGCCGTGTGGTAATTGACTCGCTCGATGTGGCGCGTGAGCCGCTCGAGACCAAGCGCCGGCTCGCCTACATCCCCGAGCAGGTGAACCTCTACGGCACGTTCAGCGGCGTGGAGAACCTCGCGTATTTCAGCGAACTCGCGGGTCACCGGTATCCGGATACAGACCTCCGCCGCTTCCTCACCGAGGCGGGCCTGCAAGCCGAAGCGCACGATCGTCGCGTGAGCGGCTACTCGAAAGGCATGCGCCAGAAAGTCGGCATCGCCATCGCGCTCGCCAAGCAGGCCAAGGCGCTGCTGCTCGATGAACCCACGAGCGGTCTCGATCCCAGCGCATCGCACGAGTTCAGCCAGCTCCTGCGGCAGCTCCGCGAACGCGGCATCGCGATTCTCATGGCCACGCACGATCTCTTCCGCGCCAAGCAGGATGCCACGCGCGTCGGCATTATGCGCCACGGCCGCCTCGCCCACACCCTCACCGCCGCCGAACTCGCTCACACCGACCTGGAGAAACTTTACTTGGAAACGATGGCGGCGTGAACGCAGGCAGTAGCGTGCATCGAGTAGCGAGTGGAGAGCAGATTAAACTTCAATTCACCGAAGTCCGACCTACTCACTCCCCACTCCTCCTTCGCCCCGTCCCTCCCTCCTCCCATGAAAACCATCCGTCTCGCCCTCGCTCTCCTCGCGGCCGCGTTTCTCGCGTCTGCTTGCTCCAAGTCCCACGACCACGACAAAAAGTCTTCCGGCCATGTCCACACCGCCCCGCACGGCGGCACCCTCGTCGAGATCGGCGAACACGCCTACAACCTCGAACTTCTCCGCGACAAGGCCTCCGGGAAACTCACGGCCTGGGTTCTCGACGGCCACGCGGAAAACTTCGTGCGCCTGAACGTCGATTCCTTCCAGCTCATCGCCATGCCCGGCGGACAATACACGCCGCTCGATATGCGCGCCGTCGCCAATCCCGCCACCGGCGAGACCGTCGGCGACACCTCGCAGTTCGAGGTCGAGGCGGACTTTTTGAAAACCGCGGGCGCGTTTTCCGGGATCTTCACCCTCGAGATCAAGGGCACGCGATACCACCAGGTCGCGTACAGCCTTCCCGAGTAAGCGCTCTCCATCTTCCCACGCGCGCCCTTCAGTTTCCCGCCTTTCGCTTTCCGGCTTTTCCTATTTTCCGATTTTCCTCCTTTCCACATGTCCGCCGCCTTCCTCCTCACTCTCACCGCCACCGGGTTCACCGTCGCCGCACTGCACGCCGCGATTCCCACGCACTGGCTGCCGTTCGTCATGATCGGCCGCGCGCGCGGCTGGTCGCAACGTCGCACGCTCGGCGCCGTCGCCCTCGCGGGCGGCGGGCACATTCTCGCGACCACGGCGCTCGGTGTCGCGCTCGCCCGCTTTGGATGGGAGATCAACGAACGCTACGACGCCGCGTTTCACTGGATCGTCGCCGCTCTGCTCGTCGGCCTCGGCGCGTGGCTCGCGTTGCGCGCCCCGCACGGGCGCGGGTGCGATCACTGCGAAGGCCGCAAACTCATTCCCGAGCCGACTGACCGCGCTGCGCTCTGGGGCCTTCTTTTCACCCTCACGCTCGCGCCCTGCGAACTCTTCCTGCCGGTCTATCTCACCTCTGCGCCTTACGGCTGGCACGGCATCGTGTGGCTCAGCGCTGTCCTGGCCGTCGCAACGCTCGGCGGGATGCTCACGCTCACCTGGCTCACGCTCCACGGCA
>CAYVDZ010000988.1:0-2361 GCA_964450575.1 uncultured Opitutus sp. | reverse complement strand
GCCCGAAATGGCGGCCTTCGCTCGCACGCTGGGCTTCGAGTTCCGAGCGCACCGCGTCGGCGATCCGGATCGCAAGGGACGGATCGAGCGAAACTTCTTCTTTGTCGAAACCAACTTCCTGCCCGGACGCGTCTTCACAGACTTCGACGATCTCAACCGTCAGGCGATAGCCTGGTGCCAGGAGGTGGCCAATGCCAAGCCCAAGCGTGCGCTGGGCATGTCGCCGGAGACCGCCTATGTGCTGGAGAAGCCGTTCATGCACAGGCTGCCTGCGGTCTTGCCACCGGTTTATGAAGTCGCCGAGCGAGTCGTGGATTTGAACGGGTATGTTTCGCTCGACGCGAATCGCTACTCCGTTCCTGAGCGTCTGGTCGGGCAGACCGTGACGGTCTACAAATATCCGGCCCGCGTCGATATCCATCATCGCCATGGCGAGGTGGCAAGCCACCCCCGGCTGATCGGCCAGCGCGATGTGCGCCACACCGATCCGTCCCATCATCCGACCCCCACCCGGACCAACCGCACGCCGGCCATCGAAGCACAGTTGCGCCCTGACAGCCCCGAACTGGAGGCCTATGCGCGTGCGCTCAAGCAACGCGGCCACGGTCGTGGTCTGCGTGCCTTGCGACGCTTGCTGGACATCCAGCGCACCTATCCCAAGGAGGCCTTTCTGGCGGCGATACGCCAGGCGGCACATTACGGTTTGTACGACCTGGGGCGGCTGGAGAAACTCATTTTGCAACAGGTCGCCGGCAATTTCTTTGCGTTGAGCGACGGTGCTGTCGATGACATATAAGACGATCCTTGAACAACTCGCCCAACTCCGTTTGCACGGCATGACCGCCACGTTGGACGAGGAACTGGCGCGGGCCGGGCGCGAGGGGGCGTCACCCGCCGAGGTCATCGGGCGCTTGCTGGCGGCGGAGTTGGCTCAGCGCCGTGAGAAGAGTCTGGCGTACCGCTTGGCTCAGGCGAAGCTGCCCTGGCACTGGACGCTGGAGTCCTTCCCTTTCGATCGCCAACCCGGTGTTGATCGAGGCCATATCCGCACGTTGGCCGGTCTCGATTTCCTGCGTCGCAACGAGAACATTCTCTTGATCGGCCCGCCGGGTACCGGCAAGACCGGAATCGCCATCGCCCTTTTGCGCGAGGCCTGCCTCAATGGACATACGGGCCGCTTCTACAACGCACAGGTCCTGCTCGACGAGCTCTACGCCTCCCTGGCTGACCGCTCGACGACGAAACTCCTCGCCCAACTCGCTCGCTTTCAGCCATTGCTGATTGACGAATTGGGCTATCTCTCCCTCAAACCCGAGCAGTCGAATGCATTCTTCCGTTTGATGGACCAGCGCTATGGTCGGGTCTCAACCATTATCACCACGAACCTGGAACCTCCCGCCTGGTACGATTTATTCGCCAACAAGCCTCTCGTTGATGCCTTGATTGATCGCCTGCAGCATCGTTGCATTACGATTCGCATCGATGGTCCTTCCCTGCGATCCCCAGAGCCTCAGTCACCTGCGCCTGTTAAATCATCGAAATCCGTGCGTCATCCGCGCCCGCCTTCGAAATAACGCGCAACACCCTCCCCGCAGAAGACCCTGGGGCGCTGCCCCAGACCCCGCACTCGCCGGGTGGCAGTGGTTGGGGATTAAAAACAAAACCATCCCCAACCACAGCCCTGAGTGTCCGCGCCCTCCAGGGCGTCAAGGGGCTTTCGCGGCATAAACGCGACAGAAACAAAATCATCGCATTTATTCCACGGTCCCCTTGACCCCCTTCCGGACGCACTTGGCCAGTATCACCAAAACCAAATCATCTCATCACCACATCTTCTCACCGTCCATCTCTTGCAAGCACTGGGGCTCGCGGAATAAACACGGCAATGATCCCGCCGCACTTATTTCACGGTTTCCTTGACCCATTTCCGATCAACCCCGTGCGCACTGCCTGGGTTCATTCTGATGAGCATAAATGGGTCAGTTTCTGTGAGCGTCGAGGGATGACCCAGATAGCGGACCATCAATTGAATTCATTCCCTGACACAAACCCAAACATCACCCGCTGCTCCTGCCAATCCAACGGCACCTTGCCCAGTCTGCCACGCATGGACAAACTGAGATGCCGGGGTTGGCGTCCATCGACAATCGTCTGGACGATGTCCGGCGCCAAGAGCGTCATCCGCAGCACCTCGGCCACCCAGCCGTATTCCAGTTTTATCCGCTCCGCGAGTTCCTTGGAGTCTCTTGGCATGGGCTACCTCCCCCGAATCAATCAGCCGCTGCCAGTAAAGCGCCTTGCCCAGCGTTCGGATCAGCGGCAGATCGAAAGACGATTTGATTCTCGCGCTCACCTCACCCG
>CAYVDZ010000987.1:0-2364 GCA_964450575.1 uncultured Opitutus sp. | reverse complement strand
GGGTGAGATCGGCGGCGGGTGCTTTGGCGGCGAGTTCGAGCCACTTGGCGACGGTGCCCGTGGTCGTGAACGCGGAGGGCGTGATCGTGTAGCTTGAATCGACGTTTTGCTTCACGCCTTCGACGAGCAGCCCGTTGGCAAACGTGTAGCCATACCACGGGATCGCGTCGGCCCCGGACGAGTTTTTGCGGATGCGGTCCGTGTAGGAGTAGGTGGCGGTCACGCGCCAGTTGCGCGTGGGATTGGCGACGGCGCTGAATTCATAGCCGCTGGTTGTCTGGTCGAACATGGCGGCCGTAACCGGGACGGTGATGCTCGAGCGAATGGGCGCCCACTGTGCGGCGGTGTAGGTGAGGCCGGGGCCGACGAGAGGAACCTGCAGCGCATCCGCAATCCGGACATTACGCTGGTTGTAGCGAGCGTCGATGCCACCGCTGCCGGTGTTACCGGTGGAGTCGGTCTGGAAATAGACGGCCTTCATCGAGAGCCGGTTTTCGAGCAGGTCGAGCGAGATGCCGTAGTCCGAACCTTCGCCTTTGGAAGGAGAGGGGATGAGTCCGTAAGGCAGCACTTTGTTGGTGAAGGTGGGGATGCCGATGTTGGTGGACCAATTGGCGATCAGCGAACCCCAGGACGTGACGTGGAGGACGGCACCTTGGGTGCGCGTGATGCCGCGGACGGAGTTTACGGTGGCCTTGGACACATCGTAGTCGACGATCGAGGACTTCAGCACCGGGTCTGTGCCAAACGCGTAGCTGGTGATATCCGCGGAATCGACGCGGTAGCCAAAGGTCGTGACGAGGCGGCGGTTGAAAAAATGGCTCTGCACGACGGCGAGCTGCGCGTCGGACTCCTGGGTCGCATAGGAGTTGTTGGTGCCGGCCGCGCCGTTGATCCAGCCGGTGTCGTAGGTCGTGGCGCCCACGCGCGCCGTCTTGGGCAGCCGGCGCCAATCGGCGGCTTGAAACGAGGCGGGGTTCTTTTCGTCGAGGTAGATGCGCTGGGCGATGCGGTTGGTCTGATTGTCGGCGGCGGCGTTAAACGGTGCGCCGAGGAGGCCCCACACCTGGCTGTTGTAGTGATCGACGTCCTTGCTGAGCGAATACATCGACGCGATGCGATGGGTGCCGAGCCATTTCCACTTGGGCTCGAGATCGTAGGCCAGGGAGACGCGCGATTCGCGGTAGCTCGCGCGGTGGTCGCCGTTGATCCAGGCGGCGTCGATGTAAAGCCGGCCGGCAAAAGGGTTGGCGGGGCCGCCGACGCCCTGAAGGGTGTTGGCGTCGCCGGACAGCATGGGGTTCGTGCCGGTGATGACGGGGCTCAGCAGATCGGTGCGCTGGTCGTTGTGCGAGAAATTCAGGTTGAGCCGTTTCGTGATCCGCCAATCGAGCGAGACGGTGTAGTTGTGGAGATTCTGATCGCGATACATGCCCGGCCCGCCGGAGTTTAGATTCAGGGGCACATAGGAGGGGTCGTTGATCGAGAGCGTGACGCCGCTCATGCCGGGCTCACCACTGGGCGAGCGCACCGCGGGATTGTCGTAGGATCCGGTCAGGAGGGTGCCGGCGGAATTGAAGAAGGAGCCGTCGTTTTCGACGTAAACGAAGCGGCGGATGCCGGGGATCGCGGTGGAGAAACCCTGATTGCGCCCGACGACGCCGACGGCGAGCTGCGCCGGCGTGGCGGTGGCGGCGTTGTTCGGTGCGAATGTGACCGCGGCGACGCCTTTGGCGCTGCGGTGATCCAACCATGCGAGTGCCCCGTCGAAGAGCGGATAAGGCGCGACGCGCGAGCCGAGTTCGTTGCCGCGTTCGCCCGAGACGCGGAGGGTGACGCGGTCGTTCGGCGTGAACGTGAGCGTGCCGAAGAGCCGGCGCTTGTCCTGGTAGCTGGGCTTGCGCCAGCCGCCGTTCTGCTGGTCCACGGCGGCAACGGCGAACGCGAGTTTTTTGGGGACGACGACCTGGTTGGCGCGAATTTCCCAGCGGTTGGCGGTCACGGCGCCACTGCCGGTCACATAGCTGATCCGGCCGCTGTTGCGACTGGTGGTGGCCAACACCGAGCTTTGGTTGATGAGTCCGCCGGCCGAGCTGATGCCGAAGAGAATGCCGTTGGGACCGCGGCTCTCGTCGTAACGGCCGATGCGATACGAATCGTTCGGGGTGATGCTCTTGAAATAATCGAGGCCGAGCGAGGAGCCGATGCCGCGGATGTCGATGGCGCGGACCAAGCCCTGTCCGTTGATGGCGGCGTTGGCGTTGGAGCTAGCGTTGGTGTCCTGGACGCCGAGGGTCGCCCCGACGGTGTAGCCGATGAAGTCCTCGATTTGGTTGATCGCGAGGTCCTCGAGGAATTTTTCGG
>CAYVDZ010000986.1:0-2365 GCA_964450575.1 uncultured Opitutus sp. | reverse complement strand
ATTCCGTCCGCCGGCGTCACCAGCACCCGCACTGCCACCTTCGCTCCTATGCGACCCGCGGCCGTCAACACCTCGCCGGCAGCACCCGTCGTGACAACGGGAGCGCCTGTAACGCTTCTACGGATACACACCATCGTCCGTGGCGACACCCTCTCCGGCATCTCCCGTCAATATTACGGCACCCCGAATCGCTGGCAGGATATTCTCGCCGCCAATCGCGACGTTCTTCGCAGCGAGCGTGATTTGATTGCCGGACGCACGCTCCGCCTTCCGTAAGGCTCCACCCTCCAAGGCCGCCGATCGTACTGCCACGTTTCCACTCGGGTGCTTCGGAGTCGGTTCCATGATTGCGCCTAACCGGCAACCCGGCTTGATCACAGGTGTGAGATTTACCCGCGCTGTGCTCGCAGGCGTTGTGTCCGTGCTGTTCACGGGCTGCGGCTATGTGCATTTCGGGCGCACGGCTAAACTGGGCTCCATCGCCGGAGACGCGAAACTCGCCGCGGCTTACAGTGACCTCGGCACCGATCACAAAATTTTGAGTCAGGAACTGGCGCTCGCCCGCAAGGAAACCGACGCCCTGAGGTCCGCCCTTGAACGCGCGACCGGGCTATCCGCCCGACCCGCGGACGACACGCTCGCCACCGCGCTGCAGGAATTGACGGAGCTCCGGGCCGGCTATGCGCGGCTGCAAGCGGAGCGAAGCACGGGAAACA
Source organism: uncultured Opitutus sp. (assembly GCA_964450575.1). Classification (GTDB taxonomy): domain Bacteria; phylum Verrucomicrobiota; class Verrucomicrobiia; order Opitutales; family Opitutaceae; genus ER46. The sequence goes on along the minus strand of CAYVDZ010000986.1, from coordinate 1,649 downwards.
ATCTCACCGTCGCTGCCGCCAGCGCGGAACGAATCTCGAGCCTCGAAGAAGGCCTCTCGGCGGCAACCCGGGCCCGCAGCGTGTTGCAAGCCGAAGTCGCCCACTTACGCCAGGAGCTCGAACGAACGCGCGGAGAAAACGGTGTGCTCGACGGCCGGTTGCGCGAAGTGATGCAACGCCACGACGAAGCCCGGGCGACCCTAGCGCAGCGCGACACTGAACTCAGCGCGCAAACTCAGGCCCGTGTCCAAGCCGAACAATCCGCCGAAGCCACGCGCGCAGCGTTGCGGGCAGCATCAAACCCGAGCGCACGACCCGCCACGACGTTGGCCGGATCGCCTCCGGGAGCGAATCCAGGCGCAAGTCCCGCCGGATCGCCGCTTCAACAGGCCAAGGCTCCACCAGCCGGTGCGGTAACACAGGACCTTCGCGAACCGTTCGAAGACGCTTCGCTCATCGCACTTCCCGCCACGCCAGCAGCACCGGTTGTTTTAACCACCTCGCGCACGCACGTGGTCAAAAGCGGTGACACCCTGGAAAAACTGTCGCGCGATTACTATGGCATGCCCGATCGCTGGCATGTGATTTACGAGGCCAACGTCGTCGAGCTGAGCAGCGGTCGGCCCCTCCGGCCCGGCATGGAACTCATCATTCCGGATCCGAAGTAGAACAGAGGTGGGGTCAGAGAATGGGTCAGAGAACAGCACGGGGCCGGGATCGAAAGTGACCGGCAGCCTACTCAACCGTTCAAGCGCCCGGGCGTCGGCGCGCAGCCGTCAATTCTGCCCCTGCCACCTACCTGGCAGTTTGCGCCTTGCGAATCCGGACGCACGTCCCGCCCATGAACGCCTCCGCTTTTAGCCTGCAGCCGCCGCAGCCGAACTTCCCGCCTTCTGATGCCCACCCGAACCCAACGTCCCAACGTCGTCGTTTTCTCGTTTCGGGGCGTCGACGCGCCGCCGCGCGCTCCGTTTCAAGAACGCGTCACCGTGGACGAATACCAGCAGTGATCCCCGAGCGTCCTCCCACCGACAGAATCCCAGACGTGGGCAGTAAACAGGACGGGGGACTGCTACAGTGCCGCCATGACGAAACGCACGCGCGCGTGCTTGCCTCGCTCTGACGTGGGCGACATCAACGCTCCCCATGTCTTCGCTTCCCATCGAGTTCGCCGGTGTGACGGTCCACACCAAGGCCAACGTTTATTTCGACGGCAATGTCGTCAGCCACACCGTTCTGTTCGCCGACGGCGCCAAAAAGACCCTCGGTCTGATTCGCCCGGGCTCGTATCATTTCGGGACCGGCGCACCTGAACGCATGGAGATCGTCGCCGGTCATTGCACGGTGGTGCTCGACGGCGCCGCCGCCGAGCAAAGCTACGGCCCCGGCACGTTTTTCGACGTCCCCGGCAACAATGGCTTCACGATCACGGTGGCGAGCGGCCTCTGCGAATACATCTGTTCGTTCCTGTAACCCGGAAGCGGGCCGGCTTGAACCAGGCGGAGTTAACGCTCGCCACCGAGCAGTTCCGGAAACCCGGCGAGCAGCTGAGTTTGTTCTGAACGGAGCCGACTGCTTGGCTCCGAAAGTGACACAGGCATTCCTGCCTGTTCCGTCGTCCGAAAGACACTCGGGAACCCCACGGGGTC
>CAYVDZ010000985.1:0-2365 GCA_964450575.1 uncultured Opitutus sp. | reverse complement strand
CCCTTCGCGAGGAACTCCAGGTTCACCTGGTGGACAATGCCGATGCCCGGGGGCACGACCTTGAACGTATCAAAAGCCTGCATACCCCACTTCAGAAACTGGTAACGCTCGCGATTGCGGGTGAACTCCAAATCGAGGTTCTTCTGCATGGCTTCCGCCGTACCCGCGAAATCGACCTGGACCGAGTGATCAACGACCAAATCGACCGGCACGAGCGGCTCGATGATCTTCGGGTTTTTGCCCATGCGGGCGACGGCCGAACGCATGGCGGCGAGATCCACGAGCAGGGGGACTCCGGTGAAATCCTGGAGTACGATTCGCGCGACGACGAAGGGGATCTCTTCGGTGCGGGCCGACTTCGCCTCCCAACTCGCCAACGCCCGGATCGCGCCATCCGAAACCCGCTTGCCGTCACAGTTCCGCAGCAACGACTCCAGCACCAGGCGGATCGAGACGGGCAGGCGCGAGACCTTGAACCCCGATTGCTCGAGTGCCGGCAGGGAATAGAACGGATGCGAGGCACCGTTCGCGGAAAACGTCTGCAGCGTGTTGAACGGATTGGGGAGGTTCGTCGGAGTCATTTTATTCGGAAAATAGAGGGGCAGGATGAGCACACCCTGCTTTTGGCAGGAGGGGCTTGGCGCGAGCTATAGCCCGGCGTCAAGCACCCGCCCAGCAAGAAAAGGAAATCAATTCGTCAAGGCTGCCTTTACCGCTTCAAAGTTTGGCAAATCCCTCGGCGTCGCCGTTTGTTCAGCGTATCTGACCATGCCGTCCTTGCCGATGACAAATGCCGCGCGGGCCGAGGTGTCGCCAGCGAGATTTCGAAATACGACATCATAAGCCCGGGTCACCGTCTTATTGAGATCCGAAAGCAGGGGCAAACCGATCTTGTGCTGTTTCGCCCACGCTTCCTGCGCGGGCAGGTTATCCACACTGATCCCGTAAACCCGCGCCCCCAATTTCTCGTACTCGGCGAGCCCGCTGGTCTGATCGCACATTTCCTGCGTGCACACTCCGGTGAAGGCTGCCGGGAAGAATAAGAGGACGGTGGAGTGCTTGCCAAAATTATCGCTCAACGTGACATCGTGAGGTCCGTCCGCGGTTTTGGTTTTGAGGGTGAAATCAGGGGCTTGAGAGCCTACAGCGATCGGCATGGCATGGAAGGTGGTAAAGGTGGTTTGCAACGCCCCGCACGAACCGTCGACAGGGACGAAACTGCAACGTTGAGACGCGCCGCACGGCGCCGCAAACCGAATTTCCTGCTAGCAGGCTGTCGGACTTAGGCCTCAGTCTCAATAAAGCACCGTCTGTAGGGCGATAGTCTCAATTCAATCCGAATCTGAAGTCATATATGCAGCTATAGACGCCTTCGACGGGCTAAGTCCGACAGACTCCTAGCAGCGGCGATTCTATTTTGGCAACGCTCTCCATTAGAAACGCTCTTGCACGCTCACGACGTCGGCCCGTTAACTTTCCCCTTCTATAATGACGCTGCTCGAAGAACTCCAATGGCGCGGCCTCTATGCCGATTGCACCGACTCCGATGCGCTTGCCCGGCGCCTGAACGAGGGAGCCATCACCTTGTATTGTGGCTTTGATCCGACGGCCGATTCGCTCCACGTGGGCAATCTTGTTCCGCTCTTCGCGCTCCGTCGCTTCCAGCTCGCCGGTCACCACCCCATCGCGCTCGCCGGCGGAGCCACCGGGATGGTCGGCGATCCCTCCGGAAAATCCGCGGAACGTAATCTCCAGACGCCCGGGCAGGTGGAGCACAACATCGCGAGTGTGAAGCAACAGCTCGCAAAATTCCTCGAGTTCGATCCCGCCAGGACCCCGCGTCAAAATCCAGCCCGGCTCGTTAACAACGCCGACTGGACGGCCCCGATGAGTTACCTCGAGTTCCTCCGGGAAGTCGGAAAGTTTTTCACCGTCAACTGGATGGTCGCGAAAGAGTCTGTCCGCGCCCGCATGGAGGATCGCGAAAACGGCATCAGCTACACGGAATTCAGCTACATGCTGCTCCAGGCGAATGATTTTTATTACTTGCGCAAGTCCCTGGACTGCGAGCTTCAGGTCGGCGCCACCGACCAGTGGGGCAATATTACCGCAGGGACGGAGCTGATTCGGAAGAAGCTCAACGCCAGTGCGTATGGTTTGGTCTTTCCGCTGCTGACAAAATCCGACGGCACCAAATACGGAAAAACCGCCACCGGGACCGTGTGGCTCGACCCCAAGCGCACGTCGCCCTACCGTTTCTATCAATTCTTCATGCAAACGGAAGACGCCGATGTCGTGAAGCTTTTGAAGGTGCTCACCTTCCTTTCGCCGGAAGAGATCACCGCGCTCGAAGCGGAACTAACGG
>CAYVDZ010000984.1:0-2366 GCA_964450575.1 uncultured Opitutus sp. | reverse complement strand
GTGGTGGGATATCTCCATTCGACCATAAATGGTATATTGGAATCTACTCTATCCCCAACGACGCGAAGGCCAAAGTTGCGAAGCGGAACATCACCCTGGCGCAAACCGGCGATTCCGGCCATCTCGTCCACCGCCGGGCGGCGGACGAGCAGCCATAAAAATGCGCCACTTCCGATGCAGGTCGCATGTGGACGGTCGCCAGTCGGCGGACGCCGCCTTTCCCAGACGACGTACACCGCGTCATTCTAGAATCGGAAAGTATTCGTCATCAGAATCTGCCGCGGCGGATCGAAACGAGCCCGCGCGATGGTTCCATCGGGTTGATGGCGGATGGCACTGACCGAATCACTGTCCCAGTTCTGCAAGTTACGGATATTGATCTGCATATCCCACATCACGTCTTTCCAGATTTTTCTCCTGTAACCGAGGGTCAGGTCGAAGCTCGTCTCGGGTTTGGAGAAATACGGATGTTCCAGATCGGGCAGGATCACACCGTCCGAGTTCGTCATGATCGGGTACCCGGTGGCATATACATCCTCCCATCGCACCGCTCCGCCGATTGAGAAGCCCCGCAGCCGTCCTTCGCTGAACTGATATTTTGTGACCACATTGACCCGCCACTTCTTCTGCTCGTTTTGCGGTCGTCCTTCCTGGCCCTTTTGGGTGAAATAGTCATAGATTGGAGTTTGGGTTCCAAAGCGGTTTACCCCCTCCCTCGCCGTATCGCCCGTGACTGCCTCGACCGGATCGGTCCAACTCAAGTCGCCATATTGTTCCAAATGCGGCAGCCATACTTCATTGAGGAGCCGGGTCAGTCGCGGTGCGAGATTGCTCAGGGCCGTTTCCTGACTCGCGGCGTTGAAGGCAATCCGCCAGTTGCGGGTCGGATTGAGGATAATCTCCGCCTCGAATCCTTTTGAAGTGATGTCCTGTAAATCAGTGATCATCCCCTGCGGCCACTGCGTGGTGTTGCCACCATCGGCCGTCTCTTGATAATTATAGTTCGCCTTCAGGGCGTCGGTGAGCGCCGGCAGGATGGCAGCCCGCGCGGCCTTGGCTTTCGCGAGACTCGGATACTCTACCGCGGCGGTCTGCCCCGGCCCAAGTTGGTCGATGATCGCCTGATCGACGGCACCATCGTTGTTGGCGTCCACCTCAAGAATGTTCCGGTTCAGGTTTCCGTACCAATTGAACAGGTACTGATTGAGCTGGTTGAACGTGGTGGAGACGCTGGAGCTGGCATTCTCCAGCGCGGCGTCGAACCAGTTGAAGCGGGCAATGACTTTGTTGTCCCACAGGTAGACACCAATGCCATAATCCTTGCTCACGCCGGACGGCGAGACGACCGGCTCGCCCAGTTCGTTCACCCGGCCGGAGGCGGGAACGAAGTTTTCCGACTTATTATAGTGGACGGTGATATCGTCGATCCAGCTCGGTAGCTTGATCACTTTTTTCGGCCAGTAGACCACGCCACCCCAGCCGAATACGTGAGTCTTTTCCGTGGTCAGCGAAGTTTCGTCCAGCTTGTACACGTCGGGAGAAGTGTCGGCGACCGAATCCTCGCCAAACCTCGGGGGCGCACCGCTCAGCCAGTTCTTGACCGTGTCCTGCCGGTATCCGGTGTTGAGCACGATTAGTTTATTCAGCAGAAAGGACTGGGAGTTGACTGCATAGGAAGTGACCTTCGTCCTTCTGATTCCTCCTTGGGCGGGGATATATCGCGGCGTAAAGGTACTTTGAACGAAGCTTTCATTGCCGTTGGCCCGGGAATTCTGGCCTATATTGGCCCGAGTGGCGTCGGGTCCGAGATTCCAGCTCAGCTTGGAAATCGAGAAGTCGTCGGGTACCCGCAATTGATATTTTGCGGGGATCAGAACAAAGTCGTGAATTGTAAAATCCGGATCGGTGAAGGCATTCAGCTGCGCCGGGCCGAGATAAACCGCCTCCGGGACACCCCGGGCAAAGGTGGCCGCGATCGCCGCGTTGGCAGGGCCGATGTGCAGGGCGGGTTCCGGATTGCCGAATGAGATCGGAACATAGGATATATTCCTTGAATCGTGAGTCGATTTGTCCGCCAGCCCGGTGATGGTGTGCCGGCCAAGCAGCTTGCTTAACCAGCCTGACTTCATCACATCGGCAAAATCGAATTTCACGTAGCCGGTGAACCGGCCGGCTTCTCTCTGATCATCATTAGTGCCAAAACCCTGCCGGGTCTGCGTCATGGGGCGGCCATAATTCGGATTGGGAACCGCAGCCACGTTCCCGGAGGTTAGATAATTCGGATCGACCGGCAGGAGCAGCGTCCTGTTGATATCAAACAAAATCGGAGCCTGGAAGGCAAAGACGTTGGCGCTGCGCCGAAACAG
>CAYVDZ010000983.1:0-2372 GCA_964450575.1 uncultured Opitutus sp. | reverse complement strand
TCAATCACGACCCGGCGATTACGTTTTTCCAAACCGGTCATCAACTGCCGGGTCGGCCCAGTTTGGGTTCCTGGTTGAGTTATGGTCTGGGCAGCGTGAACCAAAACCTGCCCGGGTTTATCGTTTTGATTTCGAAAGATCGAATCGATCAACCGCTGTATTCGCGGCTCTGGGGTAACGCGTTTCTTCCGAGCATTCATCAAGGCGTGCATTTTCGGGGCGGCGGCGATCCGGTACTCTATCTCCGGGATCCCGAAGGCATGCCGGCCGCAGCCCGGCGGCACATGCTCGACCGCTTGGCGGAGTTGCATGCGCAGCAGTTCGACGATCTTGGCGATCCGGAAATTTCCACGCGCGTCGCGCAATACGAGATGGCGTATCGCATGCAGACCAGCGTGCCCGAGGTCGCGGATCTCGCCGCCGAGCCGGCGTCCACGTTTGAACTCTATGGCGAAGACGCGCGGAAGCCGGGGACATTCGCCGCCAATTGTCTGCTCGCGCGTCGGCTCGCGGAACGCGATGTGCGTTTCATTCAGCTGTATCATCCCGGCTGGGACCAACACGGGGCTTTGCCCAAACAGATTCGTCGCCAGTGCGCCGATGTCGATCAGGCCGGTTATGCCCTCGTCACGGATCTTAAACAGCGCGGCTTGCTCGATGATACGTTGGTGATCTGGGGCGGCGAGTTTGGTCGGACGAACTACTCGCAAGGCAAGCTGACGGCGGAGACCTATGGACGTGATCACCACCCGCGTTCATTCACGATCTGGATGACCGGTGGCGGCGTGAAACGCGGCTACGTACACGGCGCGACGGACGAGTTTGGCTATAATGTGACCGAGAACCCCGTGGATGTGCACGACCTGCAGGCGACGATTCTGCATCTCATGGGGATCAATCACGAGCGGCTTACATTCCGAACGCAGGGCCGCTTTTTCCGGCTCACCGACGTGCACGGGAACGTCGTGAAGGACGTGCTCGCGTAGATTGAAATGGGAAAATCGGAAAATCGAAAAACACTGAAGGCGACGCAGACCGGCCGCGCGCGAGCCCGGGCCCCACGGTGACGCTGATGATTGGATTGGGGTGGGGCCCGCGCTCGCGCGTGGCTTGTCTTGGACGGGCGCTCCGTCAGCCGTCCTGATCAGAATCACTGCGAAGTTCCGCCGCGCTGCGCAGCGGTTCGCCGCCCGTGACGTTGCCATCGTCACGGCGCCAGCGATACACGAGCGGCGCCTTCGTTCGTTCCAGTTGTTTAAACAGTGCCGAATCAGCGCGCTTGAGCAGCTCGAGTTCCGCGAGCCCGTTGACATCGCAATTCAGGAAGCGGGCGTACGGTTTGAAATGTTCCGGGCGGCCAATGATGCGTGACAGCGTCGGATCGGCCAGGGGCGCGCGCTCCGACGGCGCTGTTTCCGCTTCCGTGGCCGCTGCAGCCTGCAGGGCGACGAAGCAGTAAGGCAGGCTGCGGAGATCGATGCTGGCACGCTGGCCAAATTTGACCCAGTTCGAATCCGCAAAGATTTCCGAGGGCGCCGGCGCGAAGAAGTGGCACCAGTCGCGTTCCTTGCCCTCGGCAAACATCGGACAGCCCAGCTCGTGCGTACAAGGCGCGACGATACGGAAGCGCCCGCGCAGTTGATCGCGAAACTGGCCCAGTTGGCGGCTGACGGCATGGGTGCCGGGTTCAACCCAAATGACCGCTTCAGCGCGGTCGATGAGCTGAATCAATTGCTCCAAAGCGGCGGGCGTAAGTTCGTTCAAGACGTGGCTGACGATCAACAGGCCGATAGGCTCAGCGGCGTGGAGCAAACCCGGCGTTGCCTGACTCACGCGGAGCGAGGGAAAGTCGGTTTCCGCCCGCGTGGCCGCATAGTCGCAGGCCAGCGGCGAGTGATCCCAGACGGTGAGGGAGTCGAAGCTACCCGCACCGAAAAACGAAAGCACGCGCCGCGAAGCGACGCCGCTGCCGCAGCCCCAGTCAAAGATTGCGCGCGAGGCGGGGCGCCAATCCCGGAGCCGCAATTCGCGCAGCACCTGGTCCCATTTCCAGCCGATACGTTCACCGTAGGTGAAATCGTAGTGGGCGAGGTCGTCGTGGGTTTCCCAATACGGTTCGAGCGCGGCGGTGCCGGCGAGGAAGCGTTCGCGAAGGCGGTCGAGGATTTTCCAGTCGAGCTCAGTCCAAGTCATCTCACCTGATCCGAATCGTCTCGCCCGCTTGAAGCGAGCTTCCGTGCAAGGTCGGGTTTAATTCCTGTACTTGCTGTACGGTGACTCCGTTGGCTGCCGCAATACTCTGGAGCGTGTCCCCGCCCAGAATCGTGTAACTCGGAGACGGGGGTTGCCGCCCCGTGAGCGTGGGCGAGGGA
>CAYVDZ010000982.1:0-2372 GCA_964450575.1 uncultured Opitutus sp. | reverse complement strand
GCCTCGATCAACGCCTTCGGATCCACCTGATCCTCGGCCGGCTGATATTCGCCCCCCAGCATACCGGTTGCCAAACCGGAGTACCAGAACGCAGAGGCATCGATTAGGACCAAGCGTACACCACGCTCAACGAACGACTCGGCACGCGCGGCGATATAAAGATGAACGTGACCGGCCCCGACAAGAATCACCGTGCGCGGCTGGCTCACAAACCTTTATTTGAAGAACCCCGTGGATGGCGAAATGGATGCCTACCGTTCCCAGGTTCGTCATACTCCGTTGCGATCGATTCCGGGATCCGCCGCGCCGCCAGAGAACCGAATCTTGAAATCGTCTTCGCAGCGCCGAGGCGGCGGAGAGAAAGGGACCGCGCGGCTCGGTCCTGCAGGGTTGAGGAGAACTGACCCATTATTATCAAGGTGTGCATTGGGCCGGCAGTGCCGGCATGACAATCATGTACACTCCACCGGACTCTTCGGAAACAAAATTATTTCCAAGGTCGGTCCGACCGGACGCTGACGGAAGGTTCTCGAAACGCCGGGGGCGGAACGACCTTGATGTTTCGGCGTGGGAAAACTACCGGGCGTTGCGCGTCATGTATATACCGAGTCGTGGGTTTTCATTCGCCGGCTCGCCAGGATCAGGAACGCTTTCAACAAACCAGCCGTGTCTGCATTTTTATTATCGGAGGTTACACAATTCGATAAACGTCGGAGGACGTTTCGGGAAGTTCGCAATGAGAGCGATGGCGTCTCCGTTGATTCCGGAGCGACCTCGCGGGCCGTGAGCTTGCTCGCAATTCTCACTACGAGTATGTTCCTCCTGAGTGGCGCAGTTCGATTTCGCGGTTACTTCTGGCCGATCTACTCGCTCGCGCTCCTTGCAATCGTCGAGGTCGTATTGCTCCTTCCAGTTGGCCTGAACCGGCAGCTTTGGTTCTACCTTCTGGCCTTTCTACTCTGGTTGACGGCCGGCTGGTTTTTCGTTGGTAGCCTGCTATTCTGGCTCGCTACAGCCCGGCAGTTGGCGTGACGCCCGTGCTCCCTGTTCTGAGCTGCCACCTCCATTGCCGGAACGGCGCCAAAGCCGGCTGCGTTTTCCCGCCGCCCAATCGCCTCTGCTCGCGGAAATCCGCTTCCGCGTGACTCAGCATGCCCACGCGTCTCATGTTTAACCGATGGTTTGACAGCATGGCGCGACGATTGCGCATCCAGTATTCCGGAGCCATGGTACCACGTCATCAATATCGCCTCCCCTTTGATTTAACAACTAGCGGACTGCCCCCGGACTGCCCCTCTCGGCCTGGGCTCCAGGGAGCAGCCCGTGCCCACACCGGTGAATGCTTCGCGCGGCTGCCGTCAGGGCGTCGACCGCGGATTGCCGCGTGGCGGCAGATGATGCGCGGCCGGATGGAGCACCGCGCCATACATTCCGCCGATAATTGCGCCGTACCCGAGATGCATGATGAAGAAGGCTATGACTCCCATTGCGCCCATGTTCGACATGAACATTCCCGGTCCGGGCATCTGCTCGGGGATGAGGGCATGGATCGCAGGCATGACCGCGAACATCAGGCCGGCGATCAACGCGTGCACCAAACCCAAAAGGGTTCCGGTGCCCGCACCTGCGCGGTGGATGAGGTTTTCGAAACACCGTAGTCCAGTGCATGATCAGACAGTTTCGCGCCGAGCGATTCCAGTCGGCCGGCAATCGCCGCGAGAACGTCGCAGGCAAACGCCGGATCGGTCTCAATGGCCGCATCGCGGGCGCGCTTCTCGTAGTCGAGCCGGCCCGATTCGAGGCCGCGGGAAAACTCTGATAGTGCTCGATGATGTGCCGCAGGTGCCCGCCGATCGATGTGTTGTAAACCATCGGAACACGGTGCGTATAGCGCTCCGTTCCGATGATCGTGAGGAGATCGCCCCCTTGGCGAATCACCCCGAGATTGGGCGCGATCGCAGAAGCGCCGAAAGAGGAATCGGTCATAGTCCGTCAGAACAATTCTGACGGACGGCCAGCCGGGTTATTCCAATCGCGCAGAAAAACTTTCCGGCACACCGAAATCGCCGAATCGGGTGGCCCCGGGGAATAGCTCGACCCGAGGGCGAACCGACGCACGTCAGGTTCACCGCGTTAGTTTCTGATTTTCGTCTTCAGCTCACTCGAAGCGCAGCCGCAGTCCCCGCCACAACCAGGTTTTTTGCCCTTCGCGACAGAACGCCAGACGAGCCAGATCATCGCAACCCCGACAACAACCAACGCGAGATAGCTTTGAATCTGGGGACTCATGTTCCCACCCAAGCCTCGCTCAGAAAATAGTCAACGGGCTGAGCGATTTGACCCAGCGGACGCTCAGTGCTCAATCGCCCACA
>CAYVDZ010000981.1:0-2376 GCA_964450575.1 uncultured Opitutus sp. | reverse complement strand
CTCAAGCACAGGCAGCCTCGCGCTCGCTCGCGAATCAAGCTGCGGCGCCGGCCCCGGCTGTTTCCTCCGGCGCGTCGTCCCGCAGCGAGCGCCCGGCCATGATCGATGTCACGATTCCCGACCCCGGCCGGACCCCGTCGCCCGCCGTTTCCCCTTTGGAGCAGGAGGCCGAGGCCCTCGCCCGCGCGGAGTCGGAACGACTGAGCGATCTCGTCAGCAACGGTCAGCGGCAGCTCGCCACCGCCCGCACGCAACTTCAAGACGGCAGGCCGGCCGACGCCATTGCGACCGTGGATAACGCGCTCGCGACCCTGCCACGGAATCCGCTCACGCAGCGGCTCGTGGCCGATCTGCAACGGGAAAAAGCCTCGGCTTTATTCGAGCGCGCCCAAGCCTTGCTCCAACGCGGTGATACGGACGGTGCCCGCAGTGCGCTCGCGCAGTACAATGAGCTCTCGCCGGGAAATCCGCGCGCGACTAATTTCCAGCGGCAGCTTGCCCAGGCGGAAGCCCGGGTGGCCTCCGCCGCTCGCGCCCCCGCTTCGGTTGACCCCGAGTTTGCCGCCGAACGCGCCGGGTTGGCCCAGCTCATTGCCCGGGGCCGCGCGCAGTATGTCGCTGGTGACATTGATGGCGCCCAGGAAACCTTTCGGATGATCGAGGCCCAGGAGCCGGATAACACCGTGGCGAAGGGCTTCCTGCTTCGCATTGCCGAGGAAAAGGCCGAGACCGGCGTGCTGAACCGGGAGAAGACCCGGGCACAATTGCTCGAGGAAGTAGCCAAGAGCTGGCAGCGCCCCGGCATTTATGAAGAGCGTGCCCGCGATACGGATACAGCCGCCGCGGTCGCACCGCTCGCCCGCAAACTGACTGAAATCGTGATCCCGGTCGTCAACTGGACGCGGGCCCCGTTGGCGGACGTCGTCGCGTCGCTCGCGGAGATTTCGGAAAAGTATGACCCCGCGTCCAATGGCGTCAAAGGCGTCAATGTCGTGCTCCTCGATCCGACCAATCGGAACCCCGCGGTCACCCTGACCCTTCGCAATGCGACGCTCAAACGCGTGTTGGACTTTATTACTGAAGCCGTCGGCTACCAGTACGAGGTCCAAGCCGATGCCGTGGTCGTGCGCCCCGGTGGCGAGACGACGACCTTGGATACGGCGTTTTTCCCGGTGACGCGGGCCACGGTGCTGCGTATGACCGGAATTTCAACCGGCGCCGTCAGCGGCGCGGGGCGGGATCCGTATTCAACCGGGGGCGTCGCGGACACCGAGCCGACGGTGACCGGAGGCGAGGCCGCGTCGATGCGGGCGTTTCTGCAACAAGCCGGCGTCAGTTTTACGGGTGAAGGCAGCTCCCTCGCGTATGACGGCTCCGCGATCATTGTGACGCAGACGCCGCGCAATCTCGATCGGATCCGGAACATCCTGATGCGCTATAATGATGTGCGGCAAGTGGAGATCGAGGCGAAGTTCATGGAGGTGCAGGAAGGGGCCATGGAAGAGCTGGGTGTGACCTGGAACCTCTCGCGTCGCGGCGTGCCGCAGATCAATCCCGCGACGGGTGCGCCGGTTCTGGATTCGAATGGCCGGCAGATCTTCGTGCCGCGGGAGACGTACACCAGCGGTGGCGTGACACGACCGCTCTTCAGCGCGTTTCCGAGCACTTCCAATCAGAACGCCATCACGATCAGCGACGGCACCAGTGGCATCAATGTGCCGGTCGCGCCGGCTCAGATTCCGGGCGGAGTGCAACTCGGTGCGGTCGCCGGCGCGCTGGCTAACATCACGGGCTTTGTGGGCGAGTTCGACGTCAGTGCCACGGTCCGCGCACTCTCGCAGAAACAAGGCACCGACCTCCTGAGTTCGCCGAAAATCACGGTGCTCTCTGGTAATCCAGCGAACATTACAGTCGCGCAGGAATTGCGGTATCCGCAGAGCTACGGAGAAATCCAGAGCCAGGTCGGCAGCGGCGCGGCCTCGGGTGCAACCGGGATCAGCTCGGCGGGCGTAACCATCACCGCCGGCACTCCGCAGGAGTTTACCTCCCGCAACGTAGGCGTGGAATTGAAAGTCACGCCGACCGTGGAAGAGGATGACTATAGTATTTCCCTCGATCTTAATCCGCGGGTGACAGAGTTCGAAGGATTTGTGGAGTACGGCGGACCCAGTGTGGCAATCTCTTCCGGGGTTACGGTCACCGTGCCGCCGGGCTTTTATCAGCCAATCTTCTCCGTGCGCGATATCTCGACGAAGGTGACGATCTGGGATGGTGCGACGCTCGTCATGGGCGGGCTCACCCGTGAGGAAGTCAAAAAGGTAAACGACAAGGTGCCTTTTTTTGGTGACATCCCACTCATCGGCCGCCTGTTCCGCT
>CAYVDZ010000980.1:1552-2378 GCA_964450575.1 uncultured Opitutus sp. | reverse complement strand
TCGTGACATCCTTCGACGGCACTTCCGGCTGCCGGCGAATTCGTCGGCGACCTTTGCCGAAAAGGTGGCGGTCCAGCTCAACGACACGCATCCGGCGATTACGATCGTAGAGCTGATGCGCATCCTGCTCGACGAGCATGATCTGGCGTGGGATGCGGCGTGGAAAATCGTCACCCGCACGTTTGCCTATACGAACCATACGCTCCTGCCGGAGGCGCTCGAAAAATGGGGCGTGCCGCTGTTTGAGCGGGTGCTGCCGCGCCATCTCCAGATTATTTACGATATCAACACGCGGGTGATGCAAGCGGTCGAAGCGAAGTGGCCCGGAGATCACGAAAAGAAAAGGACCTGCTCCCTGATCGAAGAGAACGGCCAGAAGATGGTTCGCATGGCCAATCTTGCCGTGGCGGGATCGCATTCCGTCAACGGCGTGGCGGCATTGCATACGGTGCTGTTGAAGAAGCACCTGTTTCCAGAATTCGACGCGCTCTATCCCGGCAAATTCCAGAATAAGACCAACGGTATCACCCCGCGCCGGTGGTTGCTCAAAGCGAACCCACGGCTTGCCGCCCTGATCACGGAGAAGTTGGGATCGGAGATCTGGGCGCGTGACCTGGACTTGCTGCGCGGCCTGGAAAAATACGCCGATGATCCCGCCTTTCAGCGCGAGTTCATGGCGATTAAGCGCGCAAACAAGGTCGAACTCGCGGCGGTGATCAAGAGCGAGTGCGGCGTCGACGTTTCGCCCGATGCGATTTTCGATGTGCAGATCAAACGGCTGCACGAGTACAAGCGGCAGCATTTGAATCTGCTGCATATCATGGCG
>CAYVDZ010000980.1:0-1542 GCA_964450575.1 uncultured Opitutus sp. | reverse complement strand
TTCGCCGCGAAGGCTGCGCCGGGCTATGATCTCGCGAAGAACATTATACGCGCGATCAATGTCATCGGTGCACGCATCAACTCCGATGCGCGTTTGAACGGCCGGCTCAAGGTCGCATTTCTGCCGAACTATCGGGTTTCCCTCGCGGAAAAGATCATTCCGGCCGCCGACCTGTCGGAGCAGATTTCGACCGCTGGCAAGGAAGCGTCCGGCACCGGAAACATGAAGCTGGCGCTGAATGGTTCCCTCACGATCGGTACGCTCGATGGGGCGAATGTTGAAATCAAGGATGAGGTCGGCGACGACAACATCTTCATTTTCGGCATGACCGTCGAAGAGGTCGAGGCGCTGGCCGCGAGCGGCTACAATCCGTGGGACATCTATCATCGCGACGAAGAACTTCGGGCCGTGCTCGACTGGCTGGGCAGCGATTACTTCACGCCCGGCGAACACCATGCGTTCGGGGCACTGCATGGCAGCTTGATGCATGGCGATCCCTATATGGTTCTCGCCGACTTCCGCGCCTATAGCGATTGCCACGCCCTCGTGGATCTAGCATATCGCGACCAGACCAAGTGGGCCCGTATGGCGATCTTGAATACGGCTCGCATGGGTAAATTCTCGAGCGATCGGACGATCCGGGAATACGCCCGGGAAATCTGGAAAGTCGAACCGTGCTCCCCATGACGGCGTCTCCGCTCCGCCCTCGGGCGCCCGCCTGAGTGCACGGGGTGGGGCACACTCGTTCACTGCTGCTATTTCAAGCCGCGGGGACCTGCGCCGGCGCATGACTTGCCTGAGGTGCGGGTTGCCTCGCCGTGCCGCACGACCCGCGCTTGCGGGCAGGCGAGTCACCGGCCACGTTCAGGCGTTTGCTGACTTCACCCCACGCACTTGCGTTTCGACTCGCGGCCGCGGCTTGCCTCGCGCTGGGAATCGGCTGGCTGGGAGTGGCGCGCGGGGGCGCGGCTGAAACTTCCCTGGCACCCCTGGTCGGCGTGTGGCGTTTGCCGACCCTCGACGGGGAATTCACGGGCGAGTTTCGTCCGCTGACAATTCCCGACGCGCCAAGTTTGAACTGGAAGGTTGGGTTCCGCGCGCTGCCAACGGGGATTCGCGCGGTGGATCTGACGCTCGATGGTCCGGGCACGCGTTTCCACGCGGAGTTGCGGCTCGATGCCGCCGGAAACGGCACGTGGCAGATCGGCGCGGTGGAGGTTGATCTCACGGTCTGGTCGGCCTCGGCGGCGGGGCTTCTCGGGGAGGAGTTTGCCGCGGCCACGGCGGAGGGCCGGTTGCGGGTGGAAGGAGAAGGGACGATCCGGAATGGGGCGCTGGCGGGACGAGCGCGGCTGGTTTTGCAGGACGGCCGCATCGAAGATCCCGTGCGCAAGCTCCTGCTCACCGGCGTCGCGCTCGATCTGACGATCGAGGAGATCGCGGGGCGGCGCTCGCCCCCCCGGCAATTGCTGACGTGGAGGAGCGGTCATTATGACGCGATTGCATTCGGTCGCGGCTACTTTGACTTTACGGTATCGGGTG
>CAYVDZ010000979.1:0-2382 GCA_964450575.1 uncultured Opitutus sp. | reverse complement strand
CGCGGCGGAGACGCTGCTCCAACTCGGCCGCGAGCGGCTCGGCGGCACGCTCGGCATGGTCGGCGTGCTGCACACGTGGGGGCGGCAGCTCCAGTGGCACCCGCACGTGCATTTTATCATCGCCGGCGGCGGACTCGCCCCGGATCGCCAGTCGTGGGTCGCGACGAACCAGCGCGACTGGCTCGTGCCGGTGAGTGCGGTGAGCGCGCAGTATCGGCTGGGCTTCGAGGCGGAGCTGCGCGCGGTCGCGCCGGACCTGCACGCGCAGGTGCCGGAGGCGGTGTGGCGCAAAAAATGGATCGTGCACAGCGAACCGGCGGGCACCGGGGAGAACGTCGTCAAATATCTCGCGCGCTACGTGCACCGCACGGCGATCTCGGACGAACGCATCCTCGCGGCGGATGAGCGCAGCGTGACGTTCCGCTACACCGACACCGCCACGCGGGAAAAGAAAACCTGCACGCTGAGCGCGGAGGAGTTTATGCGGCGGTATCTCCTGCACGTGCCGCCGCCGGGCCAGCACCGCGTGCGGTATTTTGGCTGGATGCATCCGGGCGCGCGGGCGCGCCGCGCCGTGGTGGAGACGCTGCTCGCCGCGCCCATGTGGTGACGGCGCGCGCGGCGGCGGAGCCGCCCGCGTGGCACCGGCGTTGTCCGCACTGCGGGCATTTTACGCTCGTCCTGGTCGGACACCTCCCGCGCACGCCGCCGAGTTGCGACCGCTGAACCCGGTTACATCGGCGCGGCCACCCCGGCCGCCGCCCCTCCCGCGCACGCCGCCGAGTTGCGACCGCTGAACCCGCGATGACCGACCATCCCTTCAACCGCAGCTCGCAGGGCGGGCGCCCGCGAGCGATCGCGGGCGCCGGGCGGAGCCGTGCGCCGCGAAGAAAGAAAGACCCCGGGGCGGCCGCACGCGACGGGTGGCCGGCCGTGCGCGCGGGGTGGGCGGGTGGTGAAGAGAAGCAAAACCCCGTCGCGCGCGGGTCGCGGTGCGATCAGATTGCCGTGCGCGGTCGTGCGCGCCGAGCGACCGGCAGCACACAAAACGCATAAGCGTGCGCCGCGTCCGCGCCGCGACAGTGCGTCCATCACTCCCGGGCTTGTTCAACACGAGTCGTGTGCCGGCTGCGCGGCACACAACTCTCAGGGTTGCACACAACTCTCAGGGTTAGGCGTTTCGGCTGTTCGGAGTTGGTTCACGATGTAGTAATAAGCCGCTGAAATACTCTGACCGTGTTACCTGTGGGCGGATAGAAGAACTCAATCGTGGGGATAAAGCGGTGCTTGGTGAAAAACATGATACTCGGCTTGTTGCTGTCTCGAATAGTGCATTGGGCGATTCGGGCACCCGAGGCTGTCGCCTGCTGCATGGCTCGGCTGAGGAGGGCGCTGCCAATGCCTGACTGTCCATTATCAGGGTGGACGGACAGATGAGAAATCTCAGCCTGATACCACTGCACGCGCTGCACGCGAACTGCCCCAATAACGCAATCTGCTCGCACGTCCCATAAGTAGTCTTTCGCTTCGTCGAGGATCATTCGGGCGCTGTATTGTTTGGCGAGGTCGTTCCGGGAGTTGATTAGGTCTGCGATTTGTTGAGCAGTATCTTTCGTCATGGCTTCGATGGGCTTCATTTATGGGACGCGCGTAGAAACGCCTAACCTGTGAGTAACCAACTTCGGGGTGGCGACTTCATGTCGCATAGCAAGGTGTGCGGGGAGGCGCGCGGCAAGGGATTACTTCAGTCATTGGTCGGGACTTTACGCAGATATTGCCGTCGCGAGGCCGCCTGCTAAAACGACAGGAGTATCGCCTAAAAACCCGTCGGGTTCGCAACCCAACAGCGGACCGCTTGCGGGGTCTGGACCGGTGAAACCGCTTTCTGAGCGGATGCGCGAGACTTTGCGCCGGTGCCGTTACAGCCTCCGCACGGAGGAGGCCTACCTGATGTGGTGCCGACAGTATGTGGCGTTTCATGGCGGAGTCTCACCCATGCGACTTGGAGAAGCGGAAATCACGGCGTTCCTGAATCATCTCGCCACGGAGCGACGGGTGGCGGCGAGCACCCAGAACCAGGCGTTGAGCGCGCTGCTGTTTTTGTATGGCCAAGTGATGGGCCGAAATCTCGGTGAATTCACCGGGCTGACGCGGGCACGGCGTCCGCGGCATATTCCGACCGTGCTCTCGCGCGACGAAGCGCGGCGGTTCCTCGAGGCGCTCGAGAGCGCCGCTCGTTTAATGGCATTGCTCCTCGATGGCAGCGGGCCAAGCCAAAGGGGTCGAACTTTGCACTTTGCACTCGGGCTGTGACCCTGCCCCGCATTCGCCGCGCGGCGTAGGACAGCCAAAAGGCGCTTTGGCGCGACAATTGACTGAAGC
>CAYVDZ010000978.1:0-2384 GCA_964450575.1 uncultured Opitutus sp. | reverse complement strand
GAACTGGTCGATGCTGACGTTGCCGCCAGGCCGGTTCTGCGCTTCCGAATTGAGAACGCCCGAGAGGAAGGAATGGACAGCGAAGTGACCGCCTTTGATGCCGTGATCGAGCCCCCGGTAAACCGTCATGTGCTTGCGCACCTCCCAGAGCGGCTTGAGCAACGTGGTCTGCTCGTAGGCCGTGCCGGTTGATTCGGGAAAGAACTGTTTTACCTGATAGCCAAGCAGATTCCCGACGGCGACGAATCGCCGCGACCCGGCACCTGCGCCTCTGGCTGTTTGAACGGCGGAGTTGCCACCCACGGCACTGGCCAGGAGCGAGGGGAGTGTGGGGAGCGCCAGGGCTGCACTCAGGGATTTGAGGATGAAACGACGCCGGTTCATGGTTTTCATGCTTCAAGGAGTTTCAATACAGTGGGGGCTCTCACCGCGTCGCGCCGATACGGGCTGCCGATGCTTTTTGAAGCGGCAGACCTCCAGGGGCAACGGATGGTGTTAGGGAAATTCAAGACTGGGTTTCATTTTGTGCGAGAAAAAACCGTCCCGCCTTGCGAAGCAGGGTAGAGTAGGCAGATCGCTCCTTCTGCGTCAAAGCCCAGGCCAATGACGTTGCAGAAGAGCCGGCCATTAACCGTGCCCGGGTCGATTATCTTCACGTGTCCGGCGCTTGAGTAAAGACGACGTCGGCATCGAGCGCGTAGCGACCGATGAAGTCCGCGATCTCCGCGTGATTGGTCGGTCGATGTTTTTGGTGTCCGAACCCGGGTTGATGATAACGCGAAGCTGCATGCGGATCGGTAACCTTTCCACAGAGTGGTCACCGCTTCCAGTTGTGGAAAAATTATGGCGCAGTAATCTTCGGGAGATCGGGTTGATCTGCTGGAACTGCAGTTCGCGCTCGTCGCAATGAATCGAGGCGTTACGCTTTACGCATGCGTGTGCTTGTAGTGGAAGATGAGCAAAAGGTGGCCTCCCTGATCAAAAGTGGGCTCGAACAGGCGGGCTTCGATGTCGTGGTCACTCACGATGGAGATTCGGCGGTCAGGCTGGCCACGTCCGCGGCATTCGAGGCCATGGTATTGGATATTATGATACCCGGACGCGATGGCCTGAGCGTGCTGCGCAAGCTGCGCGCGGAGCATCACGTGATACCGGTCGTCCTCCTCACCGCCCGTGGCGATACCAGCGAGAGAATCGAAGGGCTGAACCTCGGTGCGGACGATTATCTTTCCAAGCCGTTCTCGGTGCTGGAACTCGTCGCGCGCCTGCATGCGGTCTTGCGGCGACGAACAGGCGTCGGGCTTTCGGTGCTCACCTGCGGTGATCTCATTTTGAATCTGAGCAGTCGGGAGGTAAAGCGCGACGGAAAGCGGATCGATCTCACGCCGCGCGAGTATGCGCTTTTGGAGTATTTGATGCGCGCTCCGGGCAAGGTCGTCACGCGGGTGGAGATCAGCCAAAATGTGTGGGGGCATCAGTTCGACCCCGGAACGAACTTCGTCGAGGTGGCGATCCAGCGGCTGCGTCGCAAGGTCGACGGGGCCTTTGCGCCGGCCCTGATTCAGACCATTCGCGGCGTAGGTTACGTGATCCAAACGGAGATATGAAAGCGCTCTCCCTTCAGTGGAAGTTTGCGCTTTGGGCTGCCGCCTTGGTGGGAGTTTCGCTCCTGATTTTCTCCGGCGCCACGCTGAAGAATCTCTACGACGAGCAGATCGATGCGGTGGATTTGGAACTCACTGCCGACGGCAAGCGCTTCGCGGAGTTGCGGCCGTTGTCGGCGGGAGAGGAATCGGCGATCGAACTTGCGCGGTTCGAGCCGTGGATGGGTTATGCTCTTTTCGACGAAGCCGGACGGCTGCGCAGTCGCTCGGACCGCCTGCCTGAGGCGATGGCCCGGCGGGCGCTTACCATTTTGGAGCTGCATACGGCCCGCGACCGCCAGAAGACGTGGCGTTTGCTATCATTTCGCAGTGACGGCGCGACCTTTGTCGTGGGCTACGATTTGGAGGATGTGCATGGGATCATCCGCGATCTGGTGATCGCGTATGCGTTTTCTCTGCCAGTGATCGTGATTATCGCCGCGCTTGGCGGCTTGTGGGTGTCGCGGCGAGCGTTGATGCCGGTGCACGAGCTCACGTTGGCGGCGGAAAGCGTGCAGGCAGGGAGCCTGGATCGACGAGTACCGGTCCCGGTTGCAAACGACGAGATCCAGCGCCTCGCGCTCGTGCTCAATGCGATGCTCGGGCGCCTGGAGAAAAGTTTCGAGCAGGCGCGACGCTTCGCGGCGGATGCCTCGCACGAGTTGCGCACGCCGATGACCGTCATTCGCGTCCAGATGGAGGAACTCATCCGCGCGCCCGACAGCCCGCTCGCTCATCAAT
>CAYVDZ010000977.1:0-2387 GCA_964450575.1 uncultured Opitutus sp. | reverse complement strand
GATGCGACCGTCAATATTAAACATTAAAACCTGACCCCTTTTGCTTGGCTCCCGGCCGTCAATATTAAACATTAAAACCTGACCCCTTTTGCCTGGAACGTCAATATTAAACATTAAAACCTGACCCCTTTTGCTTGGCTCTTTGCCTGGAAAAGTCCGGGGCGACCTCGCCCGTCGTCACATTCGTCCGTTTCTCCGGCAAACGCTCCGCGTAAGCCTTGATCTGCAGATGCTGCTCCTGCCGGTAGGGGAACGACTGCGCGAAGGGCTCACGGTAGGGGGCGGTCGGCGGCGGCTCGGCGGACCGGGCCGTGGGAGCGGCCGCTGCGCCGAACAACGAACCGAGGATCGAAATAGAAACCCAGCGGCAACGTGAAATCATGGAAGCACCAATTCAGATTCTAGAACGCAAGTCTGCCCGGAGGGCTAAAAAGAAAGTAGCCGGAATTTGAGTCCGCGAAACCTCCGGAAGCGATCCATTCCTGAGCATCCCGCAGAGATACCAGAAACATGCAACCGCCCCGGACTTATCGCGGGTGTCGTGCGACTACGCCACCCCCGGCTACGTTCTGGAACGCCTCTGGCGTTCTCTTCGCGGGTCGGCGACTCTTCAGCATCCACAAAAATACGGCAGGTTCGACCATGCAGTCGCCCTCATGGAACGCGCGTCACGGCGCTGACGAGCGCGGATTTGGCACGCGCGCGTCGACGCAAGAAACGCTCAACGCAGCCGCACCGCCTTCATCAGGGCGCGGACCAAAAGCGCGCCTGTGCGCGACGGCTAGTCGACCCGGAGCGAGGCGATCGGAATGATCGCAAGTTCCGCGCTGTTGTGGTTGCCGCGGCGGCCGGCGCTGTTGGAGAAGCCGACGTAGAGTTTGCCCTCGTGCTCGGTGGCGCAGGGATACGAAAGCGCGGCGCGCGGAGTGGATTCGCCAGGGCCGCCGGGAAACTCTGCGGGGCGGATGACGAAGACCTTGCTGAACACCGTCTCTCCCGGGCGGCTTACCGCGATCGTCAGCGGCGAACGACGCTTGCCGCTGTCGGATGTCGTCGTGCAAACGAGGTAACGCTGGCCGGTGCTCAAGAGGCCGGCGGTGGGTTTGGAGGTGGCCATGGGCAAATTGCTCGAAGCCGACGGCGTCCAGGTTCGACCGTAATCGTCGCTGATCGCGACGAGAGCCCGCGCCTGCTCGCCGTAGCGAGCGATGCTCGTCACGCGCGCCCCTTCGACGAGTATGGCGGATTCGCCCCAGAGCCGGACGCCCGGCGCCGCCGGAATCCGGACGAGATCCCAGCGCGCAAAGTCGTCGCCACGACTGATGGCGACCGCCGCGGGGTTCACGCCTCGCTCAGAGAAGACACCCGCGCAGATCCCGGGTATGATCCAGTTGCCGTCGGCCATGCGCATGGGGCGTTCCATCGGCCAGAAGCCGCCCTCGACCACGACGCCGCGCCGCTTCCAATGACCACTCGATTCGTCGAGCGTGTAGGCGCGCGTGTGGATACGCTCCATCTTCCCGTGGAAGGCGCCGTGAAACGCCCAAAGCGTGCCGCCGTGCGAGTGGAATACGCCGTGGCTCACCGCGAGATCGGGAACATCCGTGCCGACGTCGATCGTAAAAACTTCGCCCCACGTGCGACCCCCATCCGCACTCACCCGGCCGCGCGCCTCTTCGGTCGCGGTGTTCTCCGCCCCGCGATTGTGCCCGAACGAGGCGTAGAGTTTTCCCTTGTGCCAGCCGAGACCGACACCGTGCAGCCACGGGTAACCGTCGACCTCGGGCTCGTGGCGCTTGATGACGTGAAACTCGACGCCAGCCAACGCCGGCAGTTCCGCACTGCGCGCGAGCGACTGCTGGTCGTCCCACAGGAGCAACGCGGCCACCGCCGGCTGGGGCAGGCGGGCACTCACATGGATTGCGCGATCTCGGTCGTGATCGAAGGCGAAGTGCAGCCATCGCCGGTCGGCACTGACAAACCCGTCGGGGTAGTTGAACCGGCCCGTCAGATCGCCCCGCAGCACACGCTGGTAGGGCCAGGTCCTCATGCCGTCGAAGCTCACCCAGAGCGCGAGCGGGCTGCGCACCTTGGCGTCGGGATTATGCAGCAGCGCCACGGTGTCGCCGCCCAGCCCGTAAAGCGTGGCTTTCGAGCCTGGGTTGGGGATGGTCGTTTTGGTGGCGAACGCGGGCCAGGTGATCCCACCATCGGTCGATTCGGCGTAATACAACACGCCGCCAAGGCGGTCCGCGCGAACGATCATCACGATGCGTCCGTCAGTCAGCTCCACGATATTGTTTTCCGCCCAACCGCGGTAAGCGTCGTCCGCCGAGAGCCGGATATCGCCGTGTTCCGTCCAGGGCGCACCGCCGTCGCGACTGACG
>CAYVDZ010000976.1:0-2392 GCA_964450575.1 uncultured Opitutus sp. | reverse complement strand
AGACGCGCTGCACGCAACCCGCGCAGCCGTTGAGGAAGGTATCGTCGCCGGCGGCGGCGTCGCTCTCCTCCGCACGGGTAAGGTCATCGATGCCCTCCAGTTGGAAGGTGACGAAAAGATCGGCTCCCAGATCGTGCGTCGCGCCATCGAGCATCCGTTGAAGCAACTGTGCGCCAACGCCGGCATCGACGGCGGTGTCATCGTGAAGGAAGTCCTCTCCGGCCGTGGTAACAACGGCTACAATGTCGAGACCGACAAGTTCGAGGACCTCGTCAAGGCCGGCGTCGTTGATCCCACGAAGGTCACGCGTACCGCGCTGCAGAACGCCGCTTCGGTGGCAGGTCTGTTGCTCACGACCGAGTGCATGATCACCGAGATCCCGGAGCGCAAAGAAGCTCAATCCGGTGGTGGCCACGGTCACGGTTCAGGCGGCGGCGGAATGGACTACTAAGGTCCACCGTCTCCCCAGACTTCAAAGCGCGTCGCGAAAGCGGCGCGCTTTTTTTATCAACCAATCATGATCGCACCGGGGCTGACCCTTGCGCGGGAAGCCTGCGCGCTGGGGAGGAAGGATGTAGCTTGAAGTCCACGGGAATTTCGTGGTGAAAACCAGCTGCCCCGGCATTATCATTCCATGTCCGCCCTAAAAATGCCGGCCCTTCGCCAACGCGTTGCTGCCCGGTGGAGAGCTGTGCTTCATCCCTTGGCGGGACGAAAACTTCCGCGGACGCTGCGAGCCCATAACGCCGCACGGCTTGCGGCAGTCTGGCCGGAGGGCGTGAAGTCGGCGGACTACGCGCAGCTCGTGGCCCGCATTGATACCGGGCCTTTGCACTGCGGCGATCGGATCGAGGTGTTTCATGCGGGAGCCGATGCCTTCGCCGCGGTTCAAAAAGCAATCGAGGAAGCGGAAACCGAGGTCTTGGTGGAGACGTACATTCTCAAGGATGATGATACCGGCCACGGCTTACTTAACCTGCTCGCGCGCGCGGTTCAGCGCGGGGTGAAAGTTTGTGTGCTCGCCGACGCCGCCGGCTCATGGTCCACCAAACGGAAGTTCTGGCGTCAGATGGAGAATCACGGGATCGAGACCCGGTTGTTTAATCCTTTGATAGGGCGGTTTCGAGATCTGCTGCTGCGCGACCATCGCAAAATCATCGTGGTGGACCGGCGGATTGCGTTTACGGGTGGCATGAACATCAGCATTGAATACGGCTCGTCCATCTCGGTTGAGGGTGGTACCGTTTGGCGCGACTCCCATGTGCGGCTCGAACGCTCCTCCGCCTGGGAAATGGCGGTGGTCTTCAATGAAGGGTGGGTGCGAGCCGGCGGTATTCCTCTGCGCCTCACCTCCTATCAAGCGAGCAGTGCAGAACCACCGAGAATCATGGTGTTGGACAGCCGATCCGGGCGCGGACATCAGGAGACTGCCTCCATTCTCGCCGTCACGATGGCAGCCGCGCGCCAACGATTGTGGATCACCAACGCCTATTTCGCCCCGCATCCCGGAGTGTTGCAGGGGATGTGCCGGGCGGCGCGTCTCGGCGTCGACGTCCGTTTGTTGCTTCCGGGAAAGAGCGACATGCCGATAGTGCGACGGGCTGGTCATGGCAGCTATGCCACGTTGCTGGCCAGTGGAGTCCGCATTTTCGAGTATCAGCCCGCGATGCTCCACGCGAAGACGCTGTTGGCGGACAACTTCGTATCAATGATCGGTTCGTCGAACCTGGATTACCGGTCCTATTATTTTAACGCGGAATGCAATGTGCTGATCTTGGACGCCGAAACGGGAGATGGCATGGCGAAGACCTTCACCGACGATCTGAGTCATTGCGTCGAGATCACTCGATCAGCTTGGAGCGAGCGGTCATGGGTGAAAAAATGGGGAGACGCGCTCGCTCGGGTCCTGAGTCCACTCCTTTGATCCTAAATTCGGCGTTTCAGATTAACCGCGGATGACACGGATAGAGAGAATTGCAGATCAAGGAGCACCTGACCGCAATTCACCCGCGAGGTGAAGGGACTGTAATTTATGGTGCCTTGGTCATCTGTACCCATCCGTGGAATCTGTGGCTTCAACTGCATTTTCTAGCTTAGATTTAAAGCAGCGGCTGTATCAGCAGCGGGGTACGTGGCGTGGCGGCTGGGCTCATTTTTTTCTTTTTCTGAAAAACTTTTGAGCGTTTCGACGACGGCTGCGTCTGACTTGGTGTAGTCAGCACCATCGAGGGGTCGGTGGTGTAGTTCAAAGGTTTGCTTGGTGTTAGGTCAAAAAAGGCCGTCTCCCTTTGGGTGGCGGTCTTTTTTGTGCACGCTTTACGGCACGTTGACGCTAACACTTAGGGACTCGGTCAGAAATAAACGCGCAGAGCTGCGCCGGGATTGGGTCGCC
>CAYVDZ010000975.1:0-2393 GCA_964450575.1 uncultured Opitutus sp. | reverse complement strand
ACAGGAACTCGCCGGGCAACCGCAACAACAACCTCGGCTTCCGCCTCGCCCTCAGCTCACGCCATCGGCCCGGAAGGGCCCACGGACTGAACCGACCCGCGTCCGGCTCGCGCCCGCGTCGCGACAAAACCGCACGGGCGGCCCGGTGCCAGTAGGCGAGGGAGGATTTCCTTGTCGAACGCTCCGGGCCGTTCAGCGCGGGGCGCGCCTCGATTTTACGATTTCTCTTGGTAAGGTTGGCATGGGCCTTGCCGGAGAGCGCCCGACTCGTTCAGCTCATCTTTAATTTCTTCTCCCCATGTCTGACCTCGATCTAGGCGCCACGATTCGCGGATTCACCGCCGGCCAGAAAGTATTCAACCGGTACACGCTGAAGAAAATCCTTGGGCAAGGCGGCATGGGCGTGGTGTGGCTGGCCTCAGACGAGGAGCTGAAGGAGGACATGGCGCTGAAGTTTTTACCGCAACTGCTGATGACGGACCGCGCGGCGCTGGAAGAACTAAAGCGCGAGACGAAACGGGCGAGGAGCCTCTCTCATTCCAATATCGTGCGCATCTACGATTTTGAGCAGGACGCACTCACGGTCGCCATCGCGATGGAGTACATCTCGGGGGACACCCTCTCCAACCTGCGGCTCGATCAACCCGGCAGTGTCTTTACGACCGAGGCGCTGCGGCCGTGGTTGGAGCAGACCTGCTCGGCACTCACGTATGCGCACGTGAAAGCCCGCGTGGTACATCGCGATCTCAAACCCGCGAATCTCCTGCTCGATGCGCAAGGGGAAGTGAAGCTGGCCGACTTTGGGATCGCGCGCAGCATTTCCGATTCGGTCAGCCGCACGAGCCGGGCCGCCAGCGGCGACGGCTCGCTGCCGTACATGAGCCCGCAGCAATTGCTGGGACGCCCGGCCGCTCCGACCGACGACGTGTATTCCCTGGGTGCGACGATCTACGAATTGCTCACCGGCAAGCCGCCCTTCTTCAGCGGCGGCATGGCCGGAATCATCCGCCAAATCGAAAGTATCGAGCCGCCCACGATGACCGAGCGCCGGGTTGAGTTGGAGGTCCAGGCCGCGGCGATTCCCGCGGTGTGGGAGGAAGTCGTGGCGGCGTGCCTCGCCAAGGATCCAGCCAAGCGCCCGCAAAGTGCGGCGGAGGTGTGGGCGCTGGTGTCAGGGCAAGCGGCGGTGAAACCAAGCGTAGGGCCGGACCTCGCGTCCGCGCCTGCTGAAAAGAAAACCGGCGCGGACACGAGATCCGGCGCGCCATCGAAACCGCCGGTGATCGAACGCGACCCGAAGACCGAGCCGATCCGCACCGGGAAGCGTTTTCTCGTGCCCGGCATCGCCGCGCTGCTGATCGTCGCCGGGCTGGGCTATTACAACGGGATCCATCGGCCGGAGCAGGGGCAGAAAGCGGAGATGGCACGCTCGGAAGCAGCGAGTCGGGAAGCCGAGGCAACAAAGCTGCGCAATGAGCGGGAGCAGGCGGAGGCCCGGGCTGCGCGATTGGAGGCCGAGGCGGTGAAGTTGCGCGAAGAACGGGAGAAGGCTGTTTTGGCCGCGGCCCTGGAAAAACGATCTGGCCCGAAATTGGGCGCGGTGTGGAGCGTGCCACAACTTGGGCTGGCAATGCACCGGATCGACCCGGGCGAATTTATGATGGGCAGTCCGGCGGACGAGGCGGGTCGTGATTCTGACGAAGTTCAGCACCGCGTAGGTCTCACGCAAACCTACTGGCTGGGGCGCACCGAGGTGACGATGGGGCAGTGGCGGCAGATCATGGGCACGGACGTGAAGGACCAGGTGAGCAAGGCACTTGCCGACGACACCCTCTATAATTTGGGGGGAAAGCAGCAAACGTTGCGCGATTTCTGGGGAGCGAGTCGAGATACCGATCCCGGAACCCGGATCGGTAATGTCGCGGATGACCTGCCGATGATTTTTGTTTCGTGGACGGAGGCGATGGAGTTTTGCCGGCAGCTCAACGCACGGGAGCGATCGGCGGGGCGGCTGCCGGAAGGCTACGAATATAGTTTGCCGACCGAAACGCAGTGGGAATACGCCTGCCGGGCAGGCTCGTCCACCGCGACGCCGGCGGGGGCGATGAAGATTCTCGGCGAAAACAACGCTTCGGTGCTCGATGCGATCGCTTGGTATGGCGGTAACAGCAGCGTGGGTTATGAAGGAAAAGGATGGAAGACGGATGCTTGGTCGGAAAAACAGTATCCCGGCGGTAACGCTGGTTACCGAAAAGTGGGGACGAAGGAGGCGAACGCTTGGGGCCTGCACGACATGTTGGGAAATGTTTTTGAATGGTGTCAGGACTGGTACGGCAATTATCCCGGCGGCAGTATCACGGATCCTGCGGGTCCGACATCGGGCTCGGACCGCG
>CAYVDZ010000974.1:0-2395 GCA_964450575.1 uncultured Opitutus sp. | reverse complement strand
CTGGCTCGTGTGGCCCGTCGCCCTCGGCAACTCCGCCTTCTGGCTCGTCGCCATCGCCTGGACCCTCGCGACCACCGGCATCGCCGCGCGGATGTGGATCGAAGGCCGCCCTCCCGTCACCAACCTTTACTCATCGGCCTTATTCGTCGGCTGGGGCTCAGCGGGACTGTGTCTGATCCTCGAAGCGATCTACAAGAACGCGGTGGGCAGCGCCGCCGCCGGTGTCATCGGTTTCATGACCCTCATTGTCGCCCATCACCTTTCCCTCTCGGGCGACACGATGGAAATGATGCGCGCCGTGCTCGACTCCAACTTCTGGCTCGCGACCCACGTCATCGTCGTGACCGCCGGTTACTCCGCCACGTTCCTCGCCGGATTCCTCGCAACGATCTACATTCTCCGCGGAGTCTTCACGCGCACACTTGACAAGGGCACCGCCGACTCGCTCTCCCGGATGGTCTACGGCATCGTGTGTTTCGCGACGCTCTTCAGCTTCACCGGCACCGTCCTCGGCGGCATTTGGGCCGATCAATCCTGGGGCCGGTTCTGGGGCTGGTATCCGAAGGAAAACGGCGCGCTCATGATCGTCATGTGGAACGTGATCATCCTCCACGCTCGCTGGGGCGGCATGATCAAACAGCGCGGCCTCATGACTCTCGCCATCGGCGGTAATATTATCACCGCCTGGAGCTGGTTTGGCACCAACATGCTGGGCGTCGGCTTGCACAGCTATGGCTTTACCGAGGGCGCCTTCGGGGCCTTGGCATCCTTCGCGCTGACTCAGCTCGCCATCATCGGCATCGGCCTGGTGCCGCTCACCGCGTGGCGCAGCTTCAAGGGATCAAGCGCCGGGCCGGCCGCGAAGACGAAGCGCGAAGTAGCAACCGCCTCTTCACGCTGATCCGGAGTGATACAGACATTCCTGTCTGTCACCTGAAGATTGACCCTCCAATGCCTGAAGATTGAGCCTGGCTTTCTCGCTTCGGACTCACGGCAGCAACAGACAGGAATGTCTGTATCACTTTTCGGACTACATCCCGAGCAGCTCTTCCGCGTGCGCGAGCGCGCTCTTCGCATTTCGATCACCGAGCATGCGCGCCAGTTCGCTGACGCGCTGCTTCCGGCTCCCCTGTATCGGTTCAATGGTTACAACCGCCCGATCCTTCGACTGATCCTTGTTTACGACCAGGTGACACGCCGCCTGCGCCGCTACCTGCGGCAAATGCGTCACGCAGAGAACCTGATGGTTCTTCGCGATGCCGGCCATCTTCTCGCCCACCACCCGTCCGATCTCGCCGCCCACATTCGCGTCGACTTCATCGAACACCAGCAGCGGCACGTCATCCAGATCCGCCAGCACCGTTTTCAGCGCCAACATCACGCGCGCCAGTTCACCGCTCGAGGCGACGCGGCTCAGCGGCAGAGGCGGCTCGCCGACATTCGGTGAAAAGAGAAACTCCGCACTGCAATCACCCGTCGGAGACAGTTCCGCCAAAGGCACCACACGCACCTGAAAATCCGCTTTCTTGAACCCGAGTTGCGCGATGCTTTTCGCCGCGATCTTCGCAAGTTCCTTCGCGGCCTTCTCGCGAATGACCCGCAACGCCGCCGCATCGCGTTTCGCCAGCCGGGCCGCATCCGCAATCTGTTTCTCGAGCTTCAGCATCGTGCCTTCGAGATCACTTTGCACGTCCAGTCGAGCCCGCATCGCTTCGCGCGCATCGATGACCGCCGCCACATCGCCCCCGTGCTTCCGTTTCAACTCGAGCCACGTATTCATCTTGCCGCTGAGCTCCTCCGCCTGTTCCGGATCGAACTGCAATTGCTGACTCAAGGTCGAAAACTCCTCGCCGAGATCGTTCAACTCCACGACGGCCGAAGCCAATCGCTCCACCAGCGGCTTGCTCGCGACATCGATACTCTCGAGCTGCCGGGCTTCGCGGAGCAACTCGGCAATGCGCACCTGCACGCCTTCCTCGCCGGTCAACCCATTCGCGAGCACCGACGAAAGTTCGATCAGTTCCTGCGCCCGGCTCATTCGCCGAAAATCCCGCTCGAGCGTCTCGATCGCCTCCTCGGTCAGCTCCAAGGCATCCAGTTTCGCCAGCTGAATGCGGAGAAACTCAATCTGATCCGGCGCCAGCTTGGTTTCCCGCGCGAGTCGCGTCCGCTCGTTGAGCAAATCCCGCCACGTCCGAAAACTCACCTGATACTCCGCGAGGGGCGCATGCGCCCGGCCGAACAGATCAAGCAGGTCGAGCTGACAGCTCTCCTTCAAGAGCCGCCGCGGTTCGCTCGGCCCATGAAAATCGATCCAGTGTTCGCCGAGTCGTTGCAACGCCGCCAACGTGGCCAGGCTTCCGTTCACCGTGATCTTCGGCGCCTTCTCCCGCGG
>CAYVDZ010000973.1:0-2398 GCA_964450575.1 uncultured Opitutus sp. | reverse complement strand
GCGCCGACGGCGACGGGCCCGAGCGCTTGCAGCATGAAACTCGCGGGAGTCCAGGTCGCCTGCACGATGGGAATACCTGTCTCGGCAATGATGCGGGAGACGACGAGAAAGAGCGTAAAGAGCAGTGCGGTGAAGATGAGCGCGATCACCCAGTCGAGTCCGAACTGGACGAGCAGGAAAAAGAAACCGCTCGTGCCGGCGAGGCAAAGTCGCGCGGCCCAGCGGCCCTCGGGCGGAACGTCGCGCCGGGCGCCGAGCGCGGCGCAGAGGACGTTCCAATAATAAATGCGGCCGGTGAAACCGAGGACGAGGGCATAGCCGAGGAACGCGCCGGCGCGCTGGAGCTCGAGCTGGCCAAAGGAGATGCCGGTGCCGGTGGAGAAATAAACCTGCGTGGAAATGAAGAGCAGGAGGAACTGCGAGATCCCGAGGGAGAACCCGATGGCGGACGGCAGGAAATAGGTGATGCCGACGATGAAGAGGTAGAGTTTTATCTCGTGGATCGCGAAGAGGCCGGTGCTCTTCGTTGACGGCAGGATGCGGTAGAGGGCGTCCCAGTTTAGAAAATACGTGCGCTGGATTTCGGGCCACAGGTCCGGCACCCAGATCTCAATGAGATTATAGAGGTGCACGCCGAGGACGGGCGTGAAGCCCAGCCAGAAAAGTTTCGAATGAAAGAGGTCGGCGACGAGCCGGCCTTCCCGACGCTGGATGAGCGAGGTGAGGACGGAGCTGAGGGGATAGGCGAGCTGCTCGTGGTGCGACCATTGGCGATGCACGACGAGGGCGAGGCCAAGCATCGCGATGCCGAAGCAGAGGAAGAGCGGACCCCAGTGCGCGGCGGGTCCGAGCCACGCCGTCCACGGCAGCTCGGCGGGCGACAGGAGGCCGCCACCGGACCCGAGTCCTTGGACGAAGCCGCCGTAAACGACGCCGTCAGATTTGCCGGCGAGCGGGAAAAGTTCGGGGGGAAGCCGCTGGAGGATCCCGAACTCCGTCCAAGTGGGCCGACTGGACGCGTGAAACCACGGAAGGATCAGCGATGTGTGGAGCGTCCGGAAAAGCCCCATGAACGCGAAACCGCAGGCGACAAAGCTGCACCCGAGCACGACGACGAGTTCGCGTGGGCTGAAGGCGGCAGCGCGCCAGAGACGGCCGATCGTGAGGTTCCACCCGACGCCGAGCAGCAGCACGTAGCAGACGGGTGCGACTGGAAAATGGCTGCCGATGAACGCGGGTTGCCGCAGGCGGTCGAAATTATAACTGGCGAGAATCGAGATCGCGAGGGCACCGACGAGTCCAGCGAGCACGGCTTTGCAGGTGAACGTGCGGTCGGCGACGGGCGGAATCATGGGACTCGGCTAGGCGGGGGGGGACGGACGTCACGCACGAGCGGAAGCGGGGAAGCGGCCACGATGCGCGAGGAGGCTGGGGTGAGGGCGATGCTGGGAGATTCCGATGGGAAGGCAAGTCGAGCGAAAAGCAGAGTGGGAGGCCCTGCCCACTTTAGCGCAGCGTGACAGCGCAGGTTGGAGCGCCGCTCGAGCTAGAACGTAAATTCGGCGGTGAAGACGTATTCGGGCTTTGGCTTGAAATAGTAACCTTCATTGGAACCCGGCTTGAAGCCGAAGACTGCGGCATTGCCCGAGGAGAGAGATTCGCTGCGCGTGAGGTTTTTTGCGTTCACGCTAACTTGATAGGGGACGCCGAATGCTTTGCCTTTGTGGCCGAGGAGCAGATCGACCCGTGTCATCGGCTTCTGAAATGCGGGGAGCGGCACGCCGGCGGCGTTGTTGCGATAGCTGCGGAGCTTCTCGCCGCGCCATTGCACGCCGCCGCCAAAGTAGAGACCTTTCGCGGGGCCTTCGGTGAACTCGTACTTATTCCAGAGCGTCCACTTGTGATTGAAGGTGGCGTTGACCTGGCGATCGACGAGGGCAGGGGCGATGTCCTTGCTGATGAAGGCGTCGTTGTAGGAATACGTCGCGATCACGCTCCAGTTCCGAACTGGATAGAGGTAAGTATCGAGGTCGAAGCCGCGGGAGGTGATTTCGCCGACGCTGATATTGGCGCCGCGCGGACGCGTGGGATCAGCGGTCGGGTTGTCGCGATTCGGAGCGAGCGGGTCGAACTGCACTTTATCCTGCTCTTTGATTTCGTAAACGCTGGCCGTGGCGAAAAGTCGGGAGCCGAGAATTGCAACTTTGACGCCGGCCTCCATCACCTCGCCAAAGGTCGGGTCGACCGGGTTTCCGAAGCCATCCTGCGACGTGAGGTTCGGCTGCATCGACCGCGCCCAGTTGATGAAAACATTGCTTTCGGGGCGGAAGAAGTAAACGAGGCCGGCTTGTGGCAAGAGTTTGTTGCTCTTGTTCGGCGCGCCGAGAGTGCGCTCAGC
>CAYVDZ010000972.1:0-2398 GCA_964450575.1 uncultured Opitutus sp. | reverse complement strand
AGCGCCGGGATGCGCTCTCGATCTCCCGTCGGTGCAACCCGTCGCGGCCGCGACGCCGGTCACCTATTACAACCAGATCGCGCGCATCGTGCAGAACAATTGCGTGGAGTGTCATCGCCCCGGGGGCGTCGGGCCGTTCAGTCTCGCGACGTACGAGGACGTCCGATCGCACGCGGGCATGATGCGGAAACAAGTCGCGCGCGACGCGATGCCGCCGTGGTTCGCCGCTGCTCCTGCCGCCGGCGAAACCTCTCATTGGAAGAACGATCGTTCGCTCGCTCCCGCCGACAAGGCCGATCTGCTGGCCTGGCTCGCGAGCGAGAAATCCGCGGGCAATCCCGCCGACGCCCCATTACCGCGCGTGTTTCCGGCAGGGTGGGCTATTGGGCAACCTGACGCCGTGCTGCAGTTGCCTCGTCCGGTCGCGATCAAGGCCGAGGGCGTGATGCCGTATCAAACGCTCCGCGTTGAAACCACCTTCGCCGAGGATCGCTGGGTGCAGGCCTATGAAGTCCAGCCCACCGCGCGCGATGTCGTCCATCACGTCATCGTGAAGGTCCATCCCAAGGGAGCGAAACCGGTCGAGGACGGCGACGTTGCCAGCGAGCGCGAAGGGTTCTTCGCCGCGTACGTGCCGGGTAACAGCCACGCGACCTTCGCGCCCGGATTCGCCAAAAAGATTCCGGCCGGCGCCACCGTCAGTTTTCAGATGCACTACACGCCCAGTGGCCGGGCCACGACGGACCAGACGCGGCTCGGATTGATTTTTGCGCCGGCGCCGCCACGGCACGCCATCCACGTGGCGGGATTGGCGAACCCCCGCCTCCGCATTCCCCCCGGCGAGGCACGTCACCCTGAAACCGCCACGCTCACCCTGCCCGCGACCGTCACGCTGCTCAGCTTCACGCCGCACATGCACCTCCGCGGAACCGCGGCTCGTTACGAAGCCGTCCTCCCTGACGGCACCCGCCAGTTGCTCCTCGATATTCCGCGCTACGATTTCAACTGGCAGCTCACGTATCAATTCGCCGAGCCGCCGAGTTTTCCGCGCGGCACGCGACTGGTCTACACGGCCTGGTATGACAACAGCACGGGAAACCCCGCCAATCCCGACCCGACAAAACTGGTGCGGTGGGGCCCGCAGACTTACGATGAGATGATGCTCGGCTATGTTGAGTATTACCTGCCCGGCCAGAAGTCGTCTCCCTCCTCCAGGACGACCGCCGCTCCCGCGCCGTCCGACGAGTAGGATTCCAGCGATTCGAAACCGGGAGGGTGCAGTTCGGCGGACGGGCGCGGGCGCAGCCGCATTCCGGGGTGGAGCGACATTCGGGTCTGCCTGTTACCTGGTTACCCATTACTTGTTACCGGTTACACGAACGCCAGACCGCGACGCGAACGGCCGGCGGAGAACCCTTTGGCAGCATCTCGGCTATCCAGAAATATATCGCTCCCGAAAAGCTCCCGGACTCGTGAAGCAATCCCCGCTTTCCAGGGCGGACGGCCCGGCGTCGAAGCAGGTTTCTGCCAATTTTTGTGCTGCTCGAGCAGTGCCTCCTCACGTGCAACGTTCCATCGATCTTCCTCGAGGGCGCGAGGTTCGTGGTGCGCCAAACCCGGTTTAGGGTGCGCGGGACTTGACCACCGCGCTCATTACGATCCCGGCTCCGCGCCGGAAATTGCATCGGTAATCGGTGGGGAAAACCCCGGCCGATCTTGCAAGGTGAGCGGACGCTCTGGATTTTTTTCCATCCGAAGCTCGACCAGTTCACCGATCGAAGGGTGTCGGGGAACGGGCGCGTAGTAGGCATGAACAATATAGTCCGCGTCTTTCAGATTTGTGGTGACGGCGAAACCTCGCCGACTCTACACGGTCGCGAACGATGCCCTTGCTTCCTCCAGTTTATCGGGCGAAACGCTCTGCGCGCTAGCGGGCGATATATCGATTGCTACGGACTGCCTCACGCGCGTTGAACAACCGCAGACCAGAAATATCACAATGAATGCAACGAGGATCTTCATCTGATTTGTCGAATCCATGTAACTAGTGTCTATTCACTATTGCAGTTGCTCGCAGCAAAATGACGATGCGGGGGTTGAGCACCAAAGGCGACCCTTTAGTAAGAATATAGACAGAAAGTGCGGCAGCCTGAGCAAGGGTCACGCCGCCAAGTTCGGGCATGTTACATGTTTCAACCCGAGTTCGGTCCGTTCAGACTCTGATCGAAGCCCGAAAGGCCCGTGCACCGTAATAAGACTGCGCGCGATTGTGGTAAATAAAAACCCGCCCGAAGCGACGATCGCCAAAGAGCGCGCCCCCTAGTTTTCTGAAATCCGGCGGAGTCCTCATGCGGGGCGCAACCTAGCGTTCGATCTTTGCCCGACGGGGCGAAGGGAC
>CAYVDZ010000971.1:0-2401 GCA_964450575.1 uncultured Opitutus sp. | reverse complement strand
GAGTAGCCGGCGCCGCCCATGAGCTGTTCCGCGACCGCGAGGAACGCGGCATCGGTTTGCACCGTCCCCGAGAGTTGGCTCGTGGTAGTAAGCGCGGGCTGCTTTGCGGCGGCGAATCCGGCGGCGGCGGGATTGAACCCGTCCTGGAGCGTGCACACGCGCTGGCCCTCGAAAAAATAGCCTTCGAGCCGGGCGAGCAGCCAGTCGCGTGCGGCCGTCTTAAACTCGTCTGATTGACGGGCGTGATTGAAGAGTCCCTGCCTTCCAATCCATCGGCGTTTGTAATGCGGATCTTCTATCAACCGGAGATCAGTATTCTCAGTGATCGCACTGATTCGTCTCGTCCACACAGCGCGAGCTTCGGGATTCCAGCACGCGGGGAGTTCGTTAGAAACAGCGAATCCGTCGATGTTCTCTCCGTCGACGATCTCAAATGGACGTTGCCCTGTTTCGAGCTGAAGACCGATGTCATCGATCTCCGATCCGAGTAGCGAGTCGTCCGTGAGGCCGAACATTGCATACACTGTAAAGTCGATCTGTTCCTGAAGGAGAATGAGTTTTGAGCGAAGTGCAGCACGGTTCGCTTCCGACTCACGTACAATTTCGGCAGCGGGATTCTCCCTCGTGGCAATGCGTGCAATCGCGCACTTAGGTCGCCACCTCATAAACTCGATAGTGATGGCGTCTGCCCTCTTCGTAAGTTCCAGAAGCCTGAGGCGAAGGGGACCTTCGAAAAAGGCTGTCGGAATTGGAAGTCGATGAAGCTGCGTGCTACCAAATTGGTAGGGAACCTTTGCTTTTGAGTCTACTCGGACACCGTCGCCACCGGTCATTTGTTTTTGATGAGACGTCTGCTTCATCATGAAACCAATTAGTGAGCTATTTAGTAAACCAAGGAGTCGCAGATGATCGTTCTCATCGGCTTCGGCCTTGAGCTTGATGACGGGAGCGGTCTGCTTGAACACCTTTCCCCCTCGGTCGAGAACAAAGTGGTTATGCGAGGCAATCTCTCCGAATGTAATGGAGAACGGCGTTTTTAGTTTATGAGCCGTCAGCCGGCCGAACTCATACCAATTTAGACCTGCCTCCACCTTTGTCTGCTGCCCAAACATCACGTTGTTTGCGAGGCAAGTGCGAGCCGTCCACAAAAAACGCAGAACTGGGTGCTTCTCGTCGGATCCAACTGGTTCAAACCGCTCATCGTAGGGCCAAACTGCGGCATCATTCTCTGCAATGAACCAATCGCGAATAGTATCCCCTTCGATCATTATACGCTGATTCTCGGCAGGCACTCGTTGTCTTGTTAGTGCAATCTGAGGTTGTATGAAGACATCGTCTTCGAGTGTGAACGCAGTGATCCCAATGTTGGGCTTGCCGCGGAGTCGATCTACTATTTCTCCGAGACTGCTTACCGCAGCCTTATCCAGAATTTCCTTTAACTCGGCCGCGCCACCGCCACCGATGCTCCACGGGTGCTTGAAAAACTTTTCGCGAGGCGAGTCTGCTGCACTCATCCATTCGCTCTCACTGCCGGGAAGGTCGATTTGCTCGAGGACAGCCTGCCAAACAAGCCCCAAAGCAGGATCTTCGGGCGTGAATGGTTCTCCTCGGATCCCGAGCACGGTGCGGAGGGCGCCACTCACGGGCGGCTGATTTTTCCCGAAAAGGATGACCGTAGGTGTGCCGTGGCCAGGGATGTAAGCGCCCGCGGTGTCGAGGACGTGCGTGAGGTCCCAGCGCGGGAGAAATTCCTCGATGAGCTTTTTTCCAAATTCCCGCTTCATGAAGGAATTCGCCGTAATCTGCCCCACGAATCCGGCCGGATGCTGAGGAGTCCCGTCGCCCGTCACGGCGAGGTCGAAGAAACGTTCCATGAAGGGCACGGAGAGTGAATACTTGCCGGCGCATGAGGGATAGCGGTCGCGGTAGAGCTCGCTGAGGGCGCGGTCCTTCACGGTGATGTAGGGCGGATTGCCGACGACGGCGTGGTATTGCTGGCCGAGGATGCGATGCAGGGCCGCGGTGTCCTCGACTTCGTAGTGGTGCTTCAGCTCGTCGCGGAAGGTTTCTTCGGTGTCGAAGGTGCGCTGCGTCGCCCCTTGATGCTCGAATGCGCCGAACCTCCGCCCGTGCAGCAGCGCATCGCCGGTAGTGACATTGATCCGAAAATTGAAGGCATCGCGCAGCCGCGTCGTGCCCGTCGCCTGCAGCGCCGCGATCAGCAGCCGGAAACGCGCAATCGCGACCACGTTCGGATTCAAATCGACGCCGAACACCTGGTCCAACGCGCTCTGCGCGAGCACCGCCGGCGCCTCCGCTGGCTCCGCCTGCACCCACAGCCGGTGCAGCCGCGCAAACCCGCCGAGCAGAAAGTGCCCGCTGCCGCACGTCGGATCGATCA
>CAYVDZ010000970.1:0-2407 GCA_964450575.1 uncultured Opitutus sp. | reverse complement strand
GGAAAATTTCTGGGTGCCGCAGGCCATGCCGAGCACGATCACCGCGAGCACATACGACGTGTCGAGGGTGTCCCGGAGGATGTTGCGGAAACGGACGATGGCGAAGACGGCCATGAGGCCGAACGCCGTCACGAGATTGTTCGAGAGCACCATCAAAACCAGCGCCACGATCACCGGCATCAGAATTAAGGATACGACGAAGGATCGGGAGTAAGAGATCCCGGAATGAGTGAACATGTAGACCCAGGCGATCACTTGTCCCATGAGAAAGGCCAGCAGCATGGCCAGCAGGACGGTGTGAAAGCTGGTTGGGACGATGCCGTAGTCGCCCTGGAGAAGTGAGTTCATCCGGAATCGAGGAATGCAGGGAAGGTTCAGGCCACCGCTGTGATCGCTGGAAAATCGACCAGTGGGTTGACTGGAAGGAAGCAGGTCGGGGCAAACGGGGCAGGCCGTTTCGCGACGCGGTCCTCGCCTAAAAGGAGAACTCCCTGGGCGTATTTCGGTGCGCCGCCTCGAACCAGTCCGAACACGCGAATCATTTCGTTGCACCAGGTCGGCAGGCGGTCGACGAACTTGAGTTCGAGCACCACCTTGTTGCCAAAAGGAAGCACCGCTTGGTCCAGGCGCGTGTGCAGGCCGGCTTCAAACTCCGGAGCGCACTGGACCTGCCGGTCAAAGGTGATGCGGATGGAGTTGTTCGTCGGGCTCATCCACGCCTCTCTTGAATACGCGACATGGGACCGCGGCGTGGCGTCGAGCTTGTGCAGCAAACGGCAGAATTCCCGCAAAGCGACCAGCTGTTTCCCGTTGGGTTTGGCGAGATGGAGCAGCTGCGGCGGCTCGCCGTTCAACAATGGACGCACGGCCGAACGGAGTACATTCGCGCGCAGCTTGGTGATCGAGTCGTTCATCCGCCGCTTGATCTCGAAGAAGACGACCTCGTCTGTAGTGCTATAATATCGAATGCGGAGCTTGAAACGGTTTTTCTCCCCACATTGCACGGCTTGGTAGGTCGTCAGCGCGGCCGAATCCAGGTAGAGCGAGTGAACGGGATAGGAATAGCCCGGAAAGGTCGCGGCGAAATCGTCCGGCTTGAGATAGCACCGGACGAACTGCTGAACGGCACGAGCTGTACTCTCGGTGACGAGATACTTTAGTTCGAATCGCTGGGTTTGGAGCCGGTCGGTGGGCATGATTTTACTAGTGACGCTTTATCGTCACAATTGTTTCACCGGTGGTATTTACGCGCCGCCGGGAAAAGGGATTAACATCGACCGCTGAGTAGCTTCGTGCGTTAATTCAGTGCGTTAACAGCTGATTTAAATTGTGTTGTGGAATAAAAATGCGTACCTATGTCCTTCGCCAAGCCTCGGATTAGCCGCCGCTAGCCTCGATTTTCCCAAGGTCTTTACAGGTCGGTCTCCGTTCCCAAATCTTCCTGAAGCGGGACTCGTCGATTTAGGCGCAAGCCGGTGCGGCTGGCTTGCGTGGTGGTGTGACCTGAGGATCTTCAGATTCTACCAACGTAACAAGGCGTCACGCGATCATCATCCCGATGTAAGCGACGCGGACAAATCCCAGCCGTGTTACTTCCTTGAATACACGGTGCCGGCAAAAATGATCTGGGTTTGGGCATTGGGGAAAGCGTCTTCGGACAGAAAGGCGATGCGGCGGAAGATTCGGCCTTCGGAGTCCACCAGCACCAGGGTGTAACCCTTGGCGTGCCAGCGCCCGGCGCTATCCCGACCATTGCTGGCGGCCTCGATGCGGGTGGGATTGCTTGCTGCGCTCGTTTGGAGGGAAACGCCGGTCCAGTGGAAGGTGCCATCGGCTCGAAGCTCCAAGGTGCGAGCAAGCGGAGCGCGGTTGAAGGAAAGGGTTTCGCCGCCCTCGTAAGCGCCGCTCAGGGACGTGTCCGCGGGAAGCGGGCGGGCGGGAACAAAGGTGCCTCGGTCCCACTTGAAGCCGCCGCGGGTGCGCTGAATGACTCCGCTCGATTTCCGACGGTCGGACCAGGTTACCTCCAAGGATTTTCCGGCGAGGCGGCATGTTCCTTTGAGTCCCACGTGCGCCGCAAGATCTGTCGGAGCAAAGCCGTGTTCAAGGTTCTGATACACGGTTCCGTCCGGCGCGAAGTACCAAACCAGCTTGTCTTCGGTGCTGGTTTGCGCCCACCTGCGGCTCATGAGAAACAAGCCGACGGGCAATCCGCGGGCAAACGAA
This sequence comes from uncultured Opitutus sp., assembly GCA_964450575.1. Lineage (GTDB taxonomy): Bacteria > Verrucomicrobiota > Verrucomicrobiia > Opitutales > Opitutaceae > ER46. The sequence goes on along the minus strand of CAYVDZ010000970.1, from coordinate 181 downwards.
GCGGGCACCGGGGATGTGACGTCGACCAGCGCGCCCAAGTCGATGGGCCGGGCGAGTCCGGGTTGGAGAAGGGGCGGGGCGAGCGGTGACCGGGCAAGCGCCTGTCGCTCGGACTCGGCCGCTTCGGGTGGGACGGGGCGGCGGGCATTCCGGGCAACGCGTTGGAGGATGGGGGCAAAGC
>CAYVDZ010000969.1:1095-2411 GCA_964450575.1 uncultured Opitutus sp. | reverse complement strand
TATCAGCACACCGAGTCGATCGCAGGCTGGAATAAATACGAGCTGATGCTCCTCGTCGGCACCTCCATGCTGATTCAGCGATTCCTGATGGGTTTCTTCTGGAGCAGTATTTTCGAAATGGGGCGAAATGTGCGGACCGGCAACTTTGACTTCTTCCTGGCTCAACCGGGAAACGTCATGTTCATGGCTACCACCCGCAAACTGGATCCCGATGGGCTCATCAACTCCGTCGTCGCGGCCGGAGTTGTGATCTATGCGGCCAACCAGCTGAATCTGAGCCCCCGCTTGATCGACCTTGGGCTCTACGCTCCCCTCGTAATCCATTATAGCCTGCTGGTGATCTCCATCTCGCTCGTCTTCTGGCTCACCAGCGCGCAAGGCGTGGAAGGCACGTATTTCACCCTGATGGAGTTTTCGAGGTTACCCCGCGAGGCGTTCAAGGGGGTGTTCACGCAAGGCCTCTTCGTTTGGGCCCTCCCCGTGGTCGTCGTGAGCAACGCCCCCGCCCGCACCCTCCTGCATGGGTTCGAATGGCAGTGGACGCTGTGGTTGGTGGCCCTCGCCATCATCTGGTTCGGAATCGCCGTATTCGTGTTTCATCGGGGCATCCGGCGGTACGCGAGCGCGAGCTCATGAGCACCTCGTTGGCCCAACTGGAAACGCGCGTCGGATACACGTTTCGCAATCGTGATTGGTTGGAACGCGCCGTTACCCACCCGTCGTATCTCCAGGATGATCCCACCATCGTGGAAAGTAATCAGCGCCTGGAGTTCTTGGGCGATGCCGTGCTGCAACTCGTCCTCACCGAGGACTTGTTCACTCTCTTTCCCGCCGAACGCGAAGGCGTTCTGAGCAAGCACCGCGCCGCACTCGCGAATGGCGTCTTTCTTGCGCATCTCGCCCGCGAAATCGGGTTGAATGCCTGCTTGCGACTCGGAGCGAGCGAAGAGTCAACCGGCGGACGCACCCGGTCCGCCGCCTTGGAGGACGCGTTTGAAGCTCTGATTGGCGCAATCTATCTTGATAGCGACATTGACCAGGTCCGGCGTGTCCTGCGGCAGCTATACGGCTCGCTCCAGGACCGGCTCGCCGCGGTCGAAGACATCGGGAATCCCAAGGGCCGACTCCAGGAGCGGGTGCAACCGCTCCACGGCAATTCCGCCGTGCGTTATGAAGTGACGCGGGTCGAAGGACAGGATCATGCCCGCGAATACGAAGTAACGGTTTTCGTAGTCGATCGCCCACTTGGGACCGGCAAAGGCACCTCGAAAAAACAGGCCGAGGAAGTCGCAGCGCGCGCAGCGCTGGCGGCCTTT
>CAYVDZ010000969.1:0-1085 GCA_964450575.1 uncultured Opitutus sp. | reverse complement strand
TTCCGAAGGAGTGAGCCAGCGCCCCCTTTGAACCGAGTTGTTCCAGTTCACTTAGCTTCAAATCAGGCTGGACCCCGATCTGGAGCCGGCGCCTGGGAAACAAGTCCCCTCTCTCGCGTTCACCTCGGAACGATACCATTGGCAAAACAGAAGTTTGCCGTCCGCTCATTCCTCGATTCTGAGTGAAGCGCATGCCTGTTTCGGTGCTCCTGCGCCAAAAGTTGACTGGAGTCAGCCCACCCGCCCGTGGCGCGGTGATCGCGGAACTGTGTCGTGCCCACCCTGCTCCGGTTTTCCTGATTATCACCGAGAATCTGAAGGCGGCGGAACACCTCGCCGAGGACGTCGCATTCTTTCACGGAGCTTTGGAAAATACGCGCCCCCAGCAAACGCTCGTCTTCCCCGAGTCGATGCCCGACAGCCGCGACATGCGCGAGGCCTTTGCCGCGTCCAGCGATCGGCTCACCGTTTTATCCCGGCTGCGCGCGACCCGCGCGCTGACGTCCACGCCGGACACGCTCGTGGTCGTTACCACCCCCGCGGCCTTGCTTCAAACCGTTCCCGCGCTCGAAGCGTTTGCCACGCGTGAGTTCACCCTCAAGCGCGGCCAGGCCCAATCGTTCCAAGCCCTGCTGGAAGAACTTCAGCGGCTCGATTACGACTCCGAGGCCGTCTGTGAATCTCCCGGTCATTATGCGATCCGCGGCGGCATCATCGATGTCTATCCGGTGACCGCGAAACAGCCGTACCGGCTCGACTTCTTCGGTGATGAAATCGAATCGATCCGCGAATTCGATCCGGTCACCCAGCGCTCCGGCGCCGCCGTCGAAGCCATCACCCTTTCCGCTTCGCCGCGGGTGAAACTTGATCCGTCGAAAACCGGGCTGGCCGATTATCTCACGCCCCGGACCCACTTGGTTTTTATCGAACCGGCCGTGCTCGAGGTGGAGTTCAGTTCGTTTGCGCGGGAAGGCACTGACGGACTCACGCCCTTGCTTGACCGCTGTGCGGCCGCCTTCGCGATCAGCGACATCGACGAAGCGAGCGCGCTCTTTGATGCCGCGGCTGAAGAAGCCACGTGGGAC
>CAYVDZ010000968.1:0-2418 GCA_964450575.1 uncultured Opitutus sp. | reverse complement strand
CGGACGGATACGAAATCTATCAGAACAGCGAAGGTTGCTGGCAGGTCTTCAAGGAGACCACGCCCGAATGGCCCTGGACGGATGGACTTAATCATCTGGTCGAATGTGTTCGCAACGGAACGAAGCCGCTCGTGACGTCCGAGCACGCGTTGCATGTGTTGGAGATCATGCTCAAGGCACAACAGTCCGGACGCGAAGGTCGTGCGCTCCCGCTGGAAAGCGCCTTCACTCCGCCGATCTTTGCCGAACCCGCCGCGCAAGAGGCCGCGCACCGGATGCACGATCGTTCACGGGAACACTGATCCATGCCACGCTGGTTTTTGCTCACCGTTGTCGCGGTCTTCTGCTGGGGCTTGTGGGCGATCATCTCCAAGCTCATCGGCGAATCGGTCACCGCGGTGCAAAGCCAGGCGCTCTCCACGCTGGGTTTGATTCCCGTGCTGCTGGCGTTGGTTCGCTCGAAGAAACTCACCGCGAGCGGCAACCGTCGGCGTGGAATCACGAATGCCTTTCTGGCCGGCGCGCTGACCTGCGCCGGCAACGTCGCCTACTACCACGCGCTCGGAGCGGGAGCGAAAGCCTCGACCGTCGTGCCCCTCACCGCGTTGTATCCGCTCGTCACCATCGCGCTCGCCGTGCTGTTGCTGCGCGAGCGATTGAACGGGATTCAACTTGCCGGCGCAGCCCTTTCAGTTGTCGCAATCTATCTCTTCAACGTCCCCAGCGTCGAGGGCGTGGTGAATCCGTGGCTGCTCTTCGCCCTGCTGCCCATCGGACTCTGGGGCGTCTCCGGTCTGCTTCAGAAAATTTCCACCAACGACATTCCCGGCGAGCTTTCCGCCCTGTGGTTTCTGGCGGCGTTTGCGCCGGTGAGCGCGGGATTGTTGTTGTTCCAACCTCTTGCGACGACTCCGACCTTCAAGGTGTGGCTCCTGGTTGCGGGGCTGGGATTGTTCTTCAGCCTCGGCAACTATGCCATCCTGCTTGCCTTTGCCCAGGACGGGAAGGCGTCGATCATCGCACCGCTCGCCAGCTTGTATCCGCTGGTAAGTGTGCCCATCGCGATCCTCCTCCTCGGCGAAAGGATCGGGCCCCGCGAGACCGCTGGCATCGTGGTCGCCTTGGTCTCCGTGGCCACCCTGGCTTGGGAGAAACCGTCTGCAAACCCTTCCACTCCGTAAAACTTAGACTCACTACCTTATACCATGAAATCCATCACTGAACTCCTGAAGCAGAATGTCGTCCTTGGCGACGGCGGCTATCTCATCGAACTTGAACGCCGCGGTTACGTGGACAGCGGCTCTGGCCGCGAGAAGGTCGGCACCGGACGCGGCAGCGGCCAGTTCACGCCCGAGGTCGCCGTCGAGAACCCGGATGCGCTCCGAGAACTTCACCGCGAGTTCCTCGGCGCCGGTTCCCAGGTTCTGCAGGCGCTCACTTTCTTTGGCACGCGCGAGAAACTCAACCGCGCGGGTTACGGCGCGCAGACCGAATCCATCAACGCCACCGCCGTGAAACTTGCCAAGGAAGTCGCGGGCGGCAAAGCCCTCGTCGCCGGTAGCGTCTCGCGCACCCAACTCACCGAGCGCGAAGGCATGGAGTCGCTCGGCAGATCCAAGGATCACATCGCCGAGCAAATCCGCCTGCTCAAGGACGCCGGCGTGGACTTCCTCATCCTCGAGACTTTCTTCCACCTCGCCGAGATGAAGGTCGCGCTCGAAAGCGCCGCCGATGCTGGCCTGCCCGCCGTCGCCACGATGAGCTTCCGTCCACTCATCAGCCAATGTACCGACGGCCACACGCCCGCCGAATGCGCGATGGTCATGGCCGATCTCGGCGCCATCGCCGTCGGCGCGAACTGCGAGCAGGACCCGAAGCGGATGCTGCCCTTGCTCCGCGAGATGCGCGCCGCCACGAGCGTCCCGCTCGCCGCGCAACCCGCCGCGTTTCACACCACGGAGTCGTGCCACAGCTTCACGCGCCTGCCCGCGTTCCCCGACGACCTGGAGACCATTCAGGTTTCCCGGAGTGAATTTGTGAACTTCGGCAAAGTCGCGAAGACCGAAGGCATCGGTTTCCTTGGCGGCTGCTGCGGCTGCAACGCCGCTTACATCCGTGCCCTTTCACGCGGCGTGGCGGAGGCGAAATGAACCTTTCCATGCATCCCACAGCGGAGGCGGCCAATGCCACCGCCACGGACTGCCTCGCCCGCTGGTTTACAACGCCGGGCACGCGCAACGTCATGATCGCCGCGGGCAACACGCCGATTGAACTCTATCGCCGCATCGGCGAGCGCGGCTTGAGGCTCTCGCACTTGAACGTCTTCGCCCTCGATGAATACGTGGGCGTGCCGCTTGATGAACCGCGCAACTGCGCCAACCTCATGCGGCGTTGCGTGCAGCAGGCGTGGGGCATCCC
>CAYVDZ010000967.1:0-2428 GCA_964450575.1 uncultured Opitutus sp. | reverse complement strand
ACTGATTACGTTGTCGCCGACCTTGGTTCCGAACGGATCGTCGTCGCAGAGGCTCTGCTGGGAGCGGTACTCAAAGCTGCAAAGATCGAAGACCAGCCCACGATTGCAGCAAACGTCAAGGGCGCGACCCTCGAACATCTCGCGGCGCGGCACCCGTTTATCGATCGCGCCTCGCCCGTGGTGCTGGCCGAATATGTCACGACCGAAAGCGGCACGGGTTGCGTGCACACCGCTCCGGGTCATGGCGCCGACGATTACCTGACCGGTCTGAACTATAAGTTGGAGATTTACTGCCCGGTCGGTGATGACGGCCGTTATCTCGATGATGGACGTGTCCCGGCCGAGTTGGTTGGATTGACCACCTTGGAGACGGTTGAAAACCTCGCGGCGAAAAAGACCTCTCCGGCAAACATCGGCGTATTGAAGCTCCTCGCGGCGGCAAAGGTATTGCTCGCGAAGGAGCGTTATGTGCACAGCTACCCGCATTGCTGGCGTTCGAAGACGCCAATCATTTTTCGCGCGGTGGATCAGTGGTTCGTAACGCTCGACGGAACGCCTCCTGGACGCGCTTCGGGCCGGAGTGGGGTCAATCCGCGTCAGACGGCGCTCGCGGAGATCAAGAAAATCGCGGCGAACCAAGGCTGGATTCCAGCTTGGGGCGAAGCGCGAATCCGGGGAGCGGTGGAGTCACGTCCGGATTGGTGCATCAGTCGCCAGCGTTCGTGGGGAGTACCGATTCCGGCCTTTTACGACGAAAACAAGCGCGCCTATCTCGATGCGGGCGTCGCTCGTGCGATCGCGGACAAATTTGCGCAGCGTGGCACAAATTTCTGGTACGACGCCGCTCCAGCGGAGATCCTCGATGGCATCACGCTTCCGGCCGATTGGCCATCGCCGACCGCGTTGACCTGTGGGCGCGATACGCTCGATGTGTGGATCGACTCGGGTTCGACTCATGCCGCCGTTTTGCGGAGACAGCAAGGTGGGACGCAGTGGCCGGCCGATCTTTATCTCGAAGGCAGCGATCAACATCGCGGCTGGTTCCAGTCTTCGTTGTGGACGAGCGTGATTGCGTTTGGGGCCGCGCCCTACAAAGCGGTTCTCACGCATGGATTCATTGTCGATAAGGACCGGCAGAAAATCTCGAAGAGTTCGACCTATCAGAAACCGCAAACGGCGGATGCGTACGTTTCGCAGCATGGCGCGGACGTCATTCGGCTGTGGATCTCCTCGCAGGATTTTCGCGACGACATGCCGGTGGATGACGAGATCCTGAAATACGTGGGCGACTCGTATCGGCTTTTTCGCAACACCTTCCGCTACCAGCTTTCGAATCTCTTTCAGTTTGATGCCGCCCGCGATGCGGTGCCGCTGGAGCAAATGGATACGCTCGACCGGTGGGCTTTGCATCAGACGGCCACACTCCTCCGGGAGTGTACGGCGGCCTATGATGCGTACGAGTTCCACCGGGTTTATCAGCTGTGCAATCAGTTCTGTGCGGTCACGCTTTCGGCGACCTACCACGATATCCTAAAGGACCGGCTTTATACGCTGGGGACGCAGTCGCCGCTCCGGCGTTCATCGCAGACTGCGATCCATCATATTTTCAGGACCCTGGTCCGGGTGCTTGCGCCCATCCTGACGTTCACCTGCGACGAAGCCTGGGGCTATGCGACTGCGGGAGTCGAATACACCCATGACTCGGTGCACTTGCAGGACTGGCCCGAGCTTCCCGCGGAGTGGACGGATGTTGCGATCGAAGCGGAGGTCTCCGCGCTCCTCCGAGTGCGAGCCCAAGTGAATGAGGCGATCGAGCCATTGCGCGCGGCCGGTAAACTCGGTAAGTCACTGGATGCGGCCGTGACGATCACCTCAGCGACTGACGATCCAGTGGCTGGGGTGTTGGAAAAACACCGTGATTTTCTCCCTGAACTTTTCATCGTCTCTCATGTCACCTTAACGTTGGCGGCGGGAGTCGCGCTTCACGTTTCGGTTCGACCGTGCAGCGATTTGGGTTTTACTCGTTGTCCACGCTGCTGGCGCTGGGTGCCCGCGGTCGAAACAAGTTCGCATGGCGAACTTTGCCCGCGCTGCGTGGAGGCGCTAAAGGTTTAGTTACTTTCCCCCAAAATTCCCCATGGCCAAGAACAAAAAGTCCCCTGCTAAAAAAACCGCTTCAAAGCCTGCCTCAAAAAAGACCACCCCGGCACCCAGCCGGGGGACCGCGGTCAAGGTCAAGGCCAAGGCCTCGATTTCGATCAGCAAGAAGACGACCAAGCCTAATAGCAAAACCGCCAAACCAATCAGCAAGATCTCAAAGCCGAACGGAAAGACCGCCCTGCCCATCAGCAAGCTGGCGCCACCGAACCGCAAGATCACGACGCCCATCAGCAAGCCGGCGCTGCCGAACCGCAAGATCACGACGCCC
>CAYVDZ010000966.1:0-2430 GCA_964450575.1 uncultured Opitutus sp. | reverse complement strand
ACTCGGCCGCGTTCATCGCCATGGGTTTCTCGCAGATGACATGCTTGCCGGCCTTGGCCGCGGCAATCGTGTGCGGTGCGTGCAGCGCGTTGGGCGTGACAACATAGACGATGTCGATGTCGGGATTATCCGCCAGCTGCGGCATCGTGTCGTAATGGTAGATGTTCTTTTCCGGGAAGCCGTAGTCTTTCGCCCACTGCGCGCCTTTTTCCTTCGAACCCGTGATCACGCCCGCGAGCTGGCAGTGCTGCGTGTAACATGTCAGCAGGCAGGCCCAATGGCGCTTCCCGCATAACCGCGGCTCACCCACCGCCGTGCTTCGTTCCGGACTTGTTCAACCGGAGTCCTGTGTCGGCTGCTGCGACATAGAACTCTCTGAGTTCGGCCTTTGTCGCCGTTGTCCGTAGTTCCCCTGCAGTATTCCGCGAAATGAGAGATCTTCGTCGAGATCCGGCCAATGGAGACCGAATGGTGACAACTCGATCCGATTTAGCTGCTCCAACGTTCCGACGGCAAGGCGCGGGTTCTCCGCGACCGGAAACTTCACTTCGAGGCCGCTCTCCATCTCAACAATGATGTGGCGCCCGTCTGAAGACGCCTGCTTCGCTGAATCAACCAAGGTGCTCATGCCATTTCCTCACAATGAGTTGTTTGTTCTGTTCCGCAAGATCCTGAGCTTTTCGCAAATCGTGCACTCGTATCCCATTCGACTCCCGCAGTTCGACCAGTGGTTCTACGGCGAAAACGGCTTCACCATCGGAGTACCGCACATGGATGTGAATCGGTTCGTGGTCATTGCTGTAGAAGAAGAATATGAATCCATCTTTTTCGAATACCCTCGGCACCCCGTAGAACGTAGTCGTGTTTCTTAACCGGGTCAACCTTCTCGCTTCTTGCAACGAACATCATAGGAGTGAGCAACGCGGTGGTTGTTTGAGACCTAAAACACATCTTCCGATACTCAGGATGAGCGACCGCGTTGGCTCTGGCGACTCTCAGAGTTCGGCGTACGAAGATGCCGTTAAGCCCGCGCTCAAACGTGACCTGCGCGGTCGGAAGGGGACATGACGCGAATCGCGAATGATTCCTCCGGTGCCTCCTGATTTTGGATAGGCGCAGCGCTTGAATCGCGGGATGTCCGGGATCTGGATTGCACCATGGCCCGCCGACTTCGACGACATTTCGACCGCTCCATTCGCGATTCGCGTCATGACCCCTCGACGCTATTCCAGAGGCAAAAACGCGTTGTGTTGTCGGCGCGGCTGTGGGAAAACCGCGAATGAATACCAACTCCGACACCTGGCAGAAACGTTTCGGCCTGACGACCTGCCCGGCCACGGCGGTCGAATCCGCGATTCCGGCCGCCGCGCTCGGAATCGCCGTGATTTATACTTCGGAGGCCAACCACGATAAAACCCTTCTGATCGTCGAGTCGCGCGCCAGTAGTCTGCGCAGCCAATGCGTGAAACGACTGGCGTCCCCCAAGCTTCCTCCCACCCCGACGCTGACCGTGGCGTTTATCGCTCAAACCTTGAGCGACTCTTCGCCTGAGGCCGTTCACGAAGCCTGCCGCAACCAGGTGCTCCTCACTGCCGAAATGCGCCGCGAACTGCGGCCGGCAATGCGCTGAGGTTCGAGCACCCGCAGATTACGCGGAGGGAGCGGATGATTGAAGTGGTCCCGGGATCCTGCGGCGGATGGAGGTGTGTCTCGGAATCGATCCGTGCCATCCGAGTAAAAAATACCGTGTTTCGTCGTGGGTATAAGTTCAGACTGCACGAGCGAGACCTATATCGAGCAAAGAGTAACGTAATACGTGAAACAATAAAGGCGCCAACCCGCGTGTGATTGCGAGGTGGCGCCTGTAGTTTGACGAAACGGCTCCGCCGTTTCGCACGATTTCAGATCAGACGAGGTCGAAGCGGTCCGCGTTCATGACCTTGGTCCATGCCGCCACGAAGTCGTGGACGAATTTCTCCTGCGCGTCGCTCGCTGCATAGACTTCCGCCAGCGCACGCAGTTGCGAGTTCGAGCCGAATACGAGGTCAGCACGGGTGGCGGTCCACTTCGCGTCCCCCGTGGCCCGATCATGGAGCTCAAACAACTCCTCGGATTGCGAGGTCGCCTTCACCCCATTGCCCATGTCGAGCAGGTTGACGAAGAAGTCGTTCGTAAGTGTCTCCGGCCGATGGGTGAACACCCCGTGCTGGGACTTGCCGTGGTTGGCGTTGAGGACACGCATGCCACCCACGAGCACCGTCATCTCGGGCGCGGTCAGCCCAAGCAACTGGGCCTTGTCGACCAGGAGCAACTCCGTCGGAAGGGTGGAGCTGGCTTTGAGGTAATTGCGGAAACCATCGGCGATGGGCTCGAGCACGGCGAAGGCTTCGACGTCAGTCTGCTCCGGCGAGGCATCCATGCGGCCGGGCG
>CAYVDZ010000965.1:0-2432 GCA_964450575.1 uncultured Opitutus sp. | reverse complement strand
CACATGAACATGGCGTACCTGCTGGAGTTGCCCGGGGAGACGTTCGTGACCCGGGCGCGCGAATACTTTCAGCGGCAGCCCGCGACGCCGGTCACGACGGCGGCGCTCGCGGCCGATGAGGCGTATTTCTCCGCGGTCATGTTGCTCGCGCAGCCGAAGGTGAAAGGCATCGAGGAGTTGCCGGCGTACAGCGTGTATTTCTTCACGGAGGAGTATCCGATCGATCCCAAGGTGCGGGATAAAGTGATGTCCAAAGGCGATCCGAAGGCGCGACTGCGCGAACTATTGGAGGCACTCCGCGCGCCGGAGGCCGACCTCACGAGCGATGCGGCGATCGAGGCTTTGATGAAGAGCCTGGCGGAAAAGAACGCCGTGGGTTTTGGGGACTATCAGGCGGTGACGCGGCCTGCCTTATCGGGCACAAATGTCGGGCCCAGCATCACGGCGATGATTCGCGTGCTCGGCCGCGAGCGAGTGCTGGCACGGATCGAACGGTTTCAGGCGTAGCCGGAGGTGGCGCAGACATTCCTGTCTGCGGTTCGTGTGGCGCAAGAGGAGGTTCCGACCTATGGTCCGGATTGGCGGAACAGGCAGGAATGCCTGTATCACATTACTGATTACAGCACCGCCTGGATGCGGGCGAGGAGGGCGGGGTAGTTGTTCAACGCCGGAAACTGCGGGAACTGTTGGACGACGTTTTCCGGCGCGTGGAACAGGAAACCATGATCGGCCTGGCCGAGCATGGAGGTATCGTTGAACGAATCACCGGCCGCGATTACGCTGTAGTTGAGGGACTGCAGCGCGGCGACGGAGTATTTTTTTTGGTCAGGCATTCGCAGTTGATAGCCGACGACCCGGTCGTTTTCCACCACGAGGCGGTGGCAGAATAGCGTGGGCCAACCCATTTGCTGCATGAACGGTTGCGCGAACTGTTCAAAGGTGTCCGAGAGGATGATGACCTGCGTGCGTTGCCGCAGCTCGGTGAGAAATTCCAGGGCGCCGGGGAGCAGCGGGAGCGTGGCGATGACCTCCTGGATCTTTGACAACGTGATGCCGTGACGGTCCAAGAGGTCGATCCGGTACTGCATCAACGTGTCGTAATCGGGTTCGTCACGCGTGGTGCGGCGCAATTCGGGAATCTCCGTGCGTTCCGCGACGGCGATCCAAACTTCGGGGGTGAGAACCCCTTCCATGTCCAAGGTGACGATGCTTTGCTTCACAAGTGGCACCAGTGAACCAGAGTCCGCGGGAAGGAAGCAAGCGTCGGCGCGTGGGGCATGCGACCGGAGCTTTTTGTGGTGTGGGGAGTCTTCGGATACGGATAAGGGACAGACAAAGATACGGACAAGGGACAGACAGGAATGTCTATTTCACTATTACTCGAACTGTTTTCGGAAGGCGGCGAACTGCGTTTTCAAGTCTTCGAGTTCGCGGCGAAGATCGGCGGTTTCCTGTTCGAGTTTGGCGACGCGTTCGTTCTCGGCGCGGACCACGGCCGTGGCTGCTTCGACCGGGATGGCTCGGGCCGGCGCGGCGTGTTCCACGGGGCCGGAGAGAAGCTGCCCGAAACGGAATTCCTTGGTGCCGGGAGCGCGGGGGAGTTTCGCCACGAGGGGCTGGGGCTCGCGGGCCGCGAGGGCGTTCAGCGATTCTTCGACCTCGGGCAGCGTATCGAACCCGAACAAGCGTTCGGTGCGGGTCCGTAGTTCGGCGAGCGTCTGCGGGCCGCGAAGCATCAAGACACAGAGGAGCGCGACTTCCGCCGGTGTGAGCAGTAGCGCGTCGGTGAGCGTGTGCTTGTATTTGGCGACGCGGTTTTCAGCGCCGGAGAACAGGGTCGCGAGACGCTTGTCTCGCAGCCCGTCCAGGGCGCGGACCACGGTGGCTTCATCCAGCGCCAGCACGGGCTCGCGATTGGTGAGCTGGTTGCACGCGTTGACGAGCGCGTTGAGCGAAAGCGGATAGTAGTCCGGCGTGGTGATCTGCTTCTCGATCAAGGAACCAAGGACGCGGACTTCGTGGGCGTTAAGCGTGGGGAGTGGATCGTCCATGGCGGAGAGAGAAATTGGCCGGAGCCGGGGGGGAGGAGAGCCGAAGCGGGAGGCGAGACTCGGCGGTGCAAAGTGGAATCGGGCCGAACCAACCGATCGGTCGGATCAGGCTGATTCGCCGAGCCCCGCCGCGTTTCGCTGCGGTGTGAGCGATGAGTTTACTTCTTCGCCCACGTGTCGCGCAGGGTGATCGTGCGATTGAAGACCGGGAGCGTTGGCGTGCTGTCCTTCGCGTCGAGCGTGAAATAGCCCAGACGTTCGAATTGGAAACGCTCGTCAGCTATGGCTCCGGCCAGGGAAAACTCCAGTTTCGCGGTTACGATCTCGAGCGAGTTCGGGTTGATATGCGGCGTAATGTCCACTTCGGCGCCGGGTTCGGGA
>CAYVDZ010000964.1:0-2435 GCA_964450575.1 uncultured Opitutus sp. | reverse complement strand
AAGCGCGCGCGCTTCACCACTTCGATCGGCCAGCGGCTCAACAGTGCGTGCCCATAATGTTCCTCGCCCCGCGTGAGCGTGGGGCAGAACACCACCTGCATGCCCAGTTCACGCGCGATGAGTTGCGCCTGATCTTCCGCGCGTGACCGGCGCCGCCCTAGATCCAGCTCCTGCAATGCCACAATATCGGGCATTTGACCGCGAATCACCTGCGCCACCCGGCGGGGCGAGACGCGCCCATCCATGCCGCTGCATCCATGAACATTATACGTCATCAGCCGCAGGTGCGGGCGCGGCTTGTTCATCGTGCGACACGCCGGCGTCTCACACCGCCCAATATGATACATCGCGGCGGTGCGCAGGGCGGAGGGACGAATAAAATGATCCGCGCCGTCAGGCAGCGGCGTGTGCGCCGGAAGCAAGGCAAAGCCCTGCGTCTCATGAGGCCCAAAGCCACCATGAGCACCACGCTCCTCAACAAAACTTACCGGGAGGTCCCAAGGACTCCACCCCAGGATGACAAGGTCGCCATTGTTGGGCTGCTCGCAAAACGTCACGAGATCGCGGGCAATTTCCGCGCGCAAGGGTTCCGGGTGCGGCAACAACGGCTCCACCTCCTCCGGCACGCGCGTGCAGCCGCGGGCGTGATACCAGATCACTTCGCCGTCCTGCCGGCGTAGCAGGACGCCCGGCACTTTTCGCTGCCGCACCAGCCGCTCCGCGAGCGCCTGCCGTTGGTCGTCCGTTTTCGGCTCCACAAAATACACATGCCCCACCGGCCCCATCGCCGCGACGATAAAGGTCTTCTCCTCGCCCGCAGTGAGTTGGTCGATCGATCGCGTCCGCTCCAGCCGCGCTTGGTTGGAACGACTGCGGGAAAGCCACGCACCCGGGCCCCACGCGGGGGCCGGCCGGTTCCACGCCAAGTCATGGCGCTGCGCCAGCTCAAGACATTCATTCAGCACCGCTTCGAGTCCGCCCGGTTGGAGATCCGAAAAGGGCCTCGTCCCTTCCTGACCGTGATCGGAAAAAATCCAGACCGCGTAGTCCCGCCGGGCCGAACGATGCGCCGCTCGTACAATGTGCTTAATCGCGCGGTCAATCCCGCGGAGACTATAATGAGCCAGTCGCGACCCGGGTCCCCGCATGTGCGACTCCTCATCATAACCGACAAAATTAATATGCACGATCGGCAAGCCCCGGGCGACTTCGATCTGTCCGCTAATCGTCAGGAGTTCGCGGAGCCCCACCCCCACAAACACACGCGAGACCATCAGCATGAATTCACGATAAACCGGACGCCCGCTCGCAATCGCCCGGATCATATCATACAGCGCGACCCCGAATTCCACGAGCAACAGCCCGGTGATTCGGATAGCCGCGCCCAGGTTAAGCAGGATGAAGACGAATATATTGCGGATTTTCCCCGTCCGCCACATATCCCCCAATCCTATACTGGCCGCACAGAAGTGACTCTCCTGCTGCCCTGCCCCGCCTGTATAGATATTCGACCAGGAGCTGCCGCCCCGCAACAGACCTTCCGCCTGCCCGGCGCAAGCCGCCTCCCGTGCCTTGGCCCACTCCGGGTCCCACATTCGTCCCAACTTGCCGAGCGTGCGGTCGAAAAAACTAAAGGCTGGCACCGCCGAACGTACCCCGTAGTAGAGCTCCGCCTGCACCGCCGGGGTCGTCGAAGGGAGACCGGAATAAAAGGTGTGGAGCTGATAGCCTTCGCGCTGTTGAAGGCGCCGCAGAAAGGGCATGCGGCCACTCGCCATCGCCCGCTCGAATTGCGCCCGCCCAAATCCATCGATCTGGATGAGGAGCACACCGGGCGCTTCACTCGTACCCTCCGACGGCGTCAGGCCCAGGTGGCGAATCGCCCACTCGCTGCGACTCAGGTGGCGACGCAGCCGATGCAGATAAGACTCAAGGCGGGCAAACATGGGTGCGAATCAGACGGCGACTCGCACCGCTTCCGGGCAGCCGCCGATCGTGTTCACGACGCCGGTCACCCCGCGGCCTGATGATGAAGGAATGCTCCTGCGAATCGTCACGAGGCCTTCTCCTTTTCCTCGCCGAAGACAGCCGCCGCGACCGTCTGGGTGCGCGTCGACAGCAAGTCCCATTCGAGTCCGAGACGCTCCACCAGCGCCGACCACGGATGGAAATGATGCATCAGCCGGCGCGCGCGCGTCGCCCGGCGAACGTCCTCATAGAACGCGATCGCGCGTTTCGCCGACTCCTCCCGCGAAAATTCCTGTGCGGTCGCAAGCGCCCTCGTGCTCAACTTCGCCCGCAATTCGCGGTCATCCGCGATGCGCGCCAGCGCCCCGGCCATCCGTTCCGGCGAGGCGTTCGCGGGCAGGAGGAAACCATTCTCCCCGTTCCGCACGACTTCCCGCACGCCCGAGGCATTTAGCGCCACCACCGGC
>CAYVDZ010000963.1:0-2443 GCA_964450575.1 uncultured Opitutus sp. | reverse complement strand
CGCCGGTGAGTCCGAGGACGCCAGCGGCGAGCAGGGTGGAGCGGAGCGTGGACGCTGCCGATCCGACGGGGTCAGGCCGTTCGATGTTCGTGAGGCTTGGCGGCAGAGTGGGCCGGCTCGTGTCTGCTGTTCCGAACGTCGAACGGCCTGACCCCGTTTGCCGCCCTCCGAGTTCCTCGAGTGTGTGGCGGTAGTGGATTTCGAGATCGTCACCGACGAGCTTCACGAGCTTGTCCCAGCCAAACCCCTTCGGAATCGGCGATGGCTTGTTGAATGGCGCGCGGCTCTGCTCGTCCGCCATCTTTAGGAAGAGGAGGAAGGTCAACTGCTCGACGTAGTCGCCATACGACAGGCCGTCATCCCGGAGGATGTTGCAGTAATTCCAGAGTTTCTGGACGAGGGCGGGGGCGGTCATCAGTGGGTCAGTAGTAATGGATCGGTCTCGGCATCTTCTGGCGTTCAACGTCGGGGACTTGAAATTCAATCTTTATCAGACCCTCGTCTTTGAGAGCTTTGAGAACCGGGCGAGCATGCTGGCGCGTTACGCCATGGGCAAAGCACAGCTCCATCACGTCGATTTCGTCGTTAAGTTGACGAGCGGTGAGAGCTTCTCGAAGCGCACGCTCAAATCCGGTAATTTTCGTGGGTTGAAACAGGCCGTCCAAATCCAAAGTAAATTCCTCCGCCTTCAGGTTGTCTCGATCAATATCGAAATCTGCTTCACCGTTGAGCCGATCCTTTTTCCACGCGACATTAAGGAACTTGTCGATTCCTCGCGGATGAGAGGAACCGAAGATCAGTCCGTAGATGTTTGCCCCTTTCTTGATCGAGAATGGGGCAAGGTAGTATCGTTTTCCGGCCGGCAGGAAGCGTCGATAGAACTCGAGGACGGCGCGATGAACCTGGTAATGGTCCGCCGTGGGTCGAATTTTCTGTTTGATTGAGGGATGCTCCCGGAACCGCCGCAGGGTGCTCGACGAGATGAAAAAGAGAAAATCCGTTCGCGGAAAGCCGACCAGTTGGCGAAAGACGGATTCCGTTACAGTATCCACACCGAATTGATCGATCAGTAGAAGTTTGGCTCCATTCGTCGCCCTGAGGACAGCGCCGTAGCGCTCGAAGGCGTCGGCGAATTCAAGTTGCTGGATATTCGAGACGACGCCGTCTGGGAGCAACTGCTCGGACCTCACTCGCTCCTGTAGGGCCGAGATTTTATTTTTCGACGCGTCGAAGAAGTGAACGGTAATACCGACGCGGCCCCATCCAGCTAAGTTTTGGGCGGAATACTCCTTGAGCACTTGGAGCGTCCGAAGCGGGCTTCCTGCGGTCCCCTCGCCATCACAACCAGGCCCTGCGAAGAAATCGAAGAGGTGGATTTCGGCGCCCGCGGTTGGCTCACGGGAAAGAAAGACGGGTAACCACTCGCGCGTGTAGAGTTGGAAAATCTCAAGCTTGATCAGCGTGCCTTCGTCGAACGGCTTTTTGTGAAAGTCGCTGGTGGCCATGGTCAGGCGAGCGCCAACTCCTGCAATAACTGCGTGCGATCCGCAGATGATGGAACTGGGTTTTCGACGTGATCCGGAAACTCATCGTAAGTTCGCCCATCGAGTTCGCGTCCTGCCTCCGCCTTTCGGACGCCGCCCCATTGCTTGAAGAAGAAGGGGACTTTTTGCGTGCGGCATTGAGCGCGGATGGAGCGGACCCACGTGTCCTCGATCGGCCGCGCACCGTGACCACTTTCTCCGCCGACGATTACCCAATGGATGTTCTTCAAATTGAATGCGCCCAAATCTTCCAGCAGGGGTTCGACGGAAAGAAACGCGACCGCGGGCTTGGCCTTCCTTAGTTGGTCGATCCGCGGAAGGCCGTGCGCTCTATTCTCGACGCTGACGCCCCACCAAATGTGCGATGCCTCGGCGGCTTTACGGAGTTTGGTTAGGAGCAACTGGCTCATCCGTTCGCCCCGCTTGGTGAGCACTTGGTAGGTGTGCCAGTTCGCGGCGAGCATCACGCGGCAGACGTTTTCGATATAGTTGTCCGATACCTCCGGATGAAAGAGGTCGCTCATCGAGTTGACGAAAATCTTGCGCGGCATGCTCCAACGAATCGGATCGCCGAGCTTCTCCGGGACTAAGCGAAGATCGAAACCATGTTCGAAGGGATGACCGGGAACGCCGCGAAAGCGTTCGGAAAACGTCTCAGCGTAGCAGTGTTTGCAGCCCGGGCTGATCTTGGTGCAACCACGGACGGGATTCCACGTGGCATCGGTCCATTCGATTTTAGAATTTACGCTCATAGGCTAAGCGTGTTCAGGCGAACACGTATGGTCAACTGCAGAGGGAGGATGGTGCCGAGCATGCCGTGCCGGCGGCCGAGTTCCTCGAGCGTGTGGCGGTAGTGGATTTCGAGATCGGCGCCGTCGAGCGTGACGAGTTTGTACCAG
>CAYVDZ010000962.1:0-2444 GCA_964450575.1 uncultured Opitutus sp. | reverse complement strand
CTCGGGCCGCGGCGAGATCGCCCCGCCAGCGGGCCTTGGCGAACACGTCCTGAGCGAGCAGCCGCCCGGTGCGCTTCGCCGCGAGGCCGGCGGTGACCACCGCCTCGAATTCGTCGAGCCGTTTCCGCCGCTCCAGCACATTCGCCAAGTCGGCCGTCGCACTCGGATCTCCGCCCGACAGCTCCACCGCGTTCCGCAATGCCGCGATCGACTCATCCGGCCGGGCGAGAAAACGATCAACCATCCCCAGCGACCGCTGCACCTGCCAGTTCTTCGGGTCGCGTTTCGCGAGCCGCTGCAGCTCGCGCTCGATCTCCTGCAAATCCTGTTGTTGCGCCGTGTCTGAAGTGGCCCAAACGCCGGCCATGCGAGCGTTGAGCGAGAGGACGTGCGCCGACACCGATTGCGGTGCCAATGCGTGCGCCCGGGCCGACTGGCGCCGTAGCGCGTCGCGACGCGCCTCGGAATTGTCGAACTGTTGCCACACCATGACATAGGACAGCCAGCCCGCCAGCTCCCAAGCTGTCGGCTCGGCGGAATCCTTCTCCAGCGCACGTTTCACCAAGTCTTCGGCGAGAAACAGGTTTTCGCGATTCAGCTCGTCGCCTTGCTCGTAAACTTGGCGGGCCTGCGCGACGAGTTTCTGCGCCTCGGTGAGCGCGGTCGCTTTTTCCGAGGTGGGTGGCGCGCTCCGCCGCGCCGCGGGGTCCTCACCGCGGGGCCAGAAAATAAAGGCGACCGCCACGAGGGCCGCCGCACCGATGCCCATCAGTAGCCGCGCGCGGAGCGCACGGCCCACCTTCGGAGGTAGTGCCGGCATTCCTTCGCTCCGCTCGGGACGGGCGCCGCCGGCCTGGGTGGCACGGGCATCCTGCCCGGGTTCCGCCATCACGGGCAGGATGCCTGTGCCACTTTCGAGCAGTTTCTTCACGCGGCCGCAGAATTTGTCCGGCGTGTCGCCACCCGACAGGCGCGTCCATTGCACCGCGCGAAATTCCCCCGGCACATGCGCCTCCGCATCGCGCGTCGCGTCGATCACGACCGGCAACAAAAACGCTTTCGCGCCCGACATCATATGCGTGCGTTCGGCCGCCAGTTTCCACTCCAACCGAAAATAGCCTTCATGCCGCGCCTGCGTGGCCGCCGAAATCACCGGCACGAACAGCGCGCACGCGGCGATTTGTCTCCGGATTTTCGCATCCCACGCATCACCGCCCACCAGTTCGTCCTTGTCGAACCACACCACGACACCCGCCGCGCGCAGCGCCTCCGCGATGCGCGCGACCGCCTCCGCGTCTTGCGACGCGTAGGACAGAAAAACGGCTTTGTTTTCCGCGGCGCTCATTTCTTCGCGTTGACTCTCTCCGGTGCGTGCGACGCGCGCCACGCCTGCGCGCGGGCGTGGGCCTCGGTTACGCCGAGCGTGGCGAGGAATTCCTTGAAGCGCGGGTCACTGCGGATTGGATCGACCACCGGGTCGAACAGCAAATCGTCGAGATAATTGGCGCCGATCGTGGACGCGTCCAGCGCCGCAATCGCCTCTTCAAGGCGCCCGAGCACGAGCAACAGGTTGCTTTTGGGGAAAATGGATCTGGGATCGACCGCTGAGAGCAGCGCCTCGGCCTCCGCTTGCAAACCGGCCAGGCCAAAGATGCGGAGTTGGTCGCTGCGGGTGTAGAGCGACCCCGCCGGGAGCTGACGCGCAAGCGCGATGGCCTCGCCGGATCGACCGAGCCCGAGCAGCGCCATCGCTTTCCGATACAGCGCCTGAGCGGAATTCGGCTGCAACACGAGCGCGCGTTCAAGGACGGCGATGGCTTCGGAGTGCCTTCCGGCGCGGTCCAGCGCCGAGCCGTAGTTGTCGAGGATCCTGGATGACAGCGGATCGATTTCGGCGGCAAGTTTCAACTCGCCCAGCGCTTCGTCCATCCGGCCTTCACGGACCAGCAGGCGACCCAGCCATTGATGCGCCGAGGCGTAATTCGGATTGAGCGCGATGGCGCGGCGAAACTCGCGTTCGGACTCCGTGCCCTTCCAACCACTCCCCAACGCCTGTCCCAACGAAGCGCGAGCCTCGGCTGACTCGGGTTCGAGTGCGAGCGCCCGCCCGACCTTCGCGTCGATCCGTGCCTGCTCGGGCGAATTGCGCTGGCCGAAGGTTCCGACCGTGCCCGCATCCTGACCGCGAACGATCCAGACGTCAGCGAGCGCCGCGTGCGCCCGGGCGAAGTTCGGATCGATTTCCAGCGCGCGGTTCAGCAATTGCTCGGCGCGCTCGTAACCGTCTTCGTTGCGAAGATTCCACGCCTGCCGGCCTTGTAGATAGAGCTCGAACGCCTGCGGGTTCACCGCCGCTGTGGCCGCGCCGGAAGCCACGCCGAGCTTGAGGGACAAGGCCTGCGCGATCAGTCCCGCGATCTCGTCCCGCACTTTGAATCCATTCC
>CAYVDZ010000961.1:0-2444 GCA_964450575.1 uncultured Opitutus sp. | reverse complement strand
ACAGGCATTCCTGCCTGTTCCGTCTTTCCGGAAGACAAGCACTCGGAGGACAGACCGGAATGGCTGTTTCACTTAATTCTTTCGTGCACCCTTTTCCGAATGGGGAAAGTGCGGCGCAGACTGGCCTCCGAGGAATCACGGCATAACCTGCAGGCCTCCTCCCATGTGCGGCCGCTACGTTCTCAAACGCAAAGACCTCGAAACGCTAATGCAGCAACTCGGCGTGAAAGACCCGCGCGAGTTCGTCAGTCGCTATAACATCGCCCCCACCACCATGATTCCGGCGGTGCGTCCGCGCGACGGCGTTCGCGAAGGCGTTCTGTTGCAATGGGGACTCATCCCGCGATGGGCGCAGACTCCGAAGGAAGGTGCCCGCATGGCGAACGCCCGCGCCGAGAGTATCGCGACGAAGCCGGCCTTCCGCGATGCCTTCCGCAAGCGCCGATGTGTTGTCCCGGCGAGCGGTTTCTACGAGTGGCAAACGATCGGAAAGATCAAACACCCGTGGTATTTCCAATTCCAGGACGAAAGCCCGTTCCTCTTCGCGGGCATCTGGGAAAGCTGGCGAAGTGCCGATGGCGTCGAACTCGAAACCTGCTCCTTGATCACGACGGAGGCGAACTCCGTGGTGGCGCCGCTGCACGATCGCATGCCCGTGATTGTGCGCGGAGCGGATGCCGACCGCTGGCTTGATCCCGCAGTGCAGGACCCCTCCCAGTTGGAACCGCTGCTGACGCCGACGCCGGGCGAGTGGATGACCGGCACCCCCGTTTCTCCTCGAGTGAACCGCGTACGAAATGACGGCCCGGATTGCCTGGAACGCGTCGAGCCACCCACCGCTGCGCCGCCAACCTCGCCGAGCCCGCAGCTCTCGCTCGGCTTGGAATAATCCAAATTCAGGAGTTTATTTTAGCCACAGATTACACAGATGAGCACGGATACAGAGGATTAACAAATGAAGAGGCACCGAGCCGCAACTCACCCGCAAGGTGAAGGGACTGTAATTTAAAATGCCTTGGTACTCTGTGTTCATCCGTGGAATCTGTGGCTTCAACTGCGTTTTCCAAGATAATCCGGACCGCGCTCAATACAGGATTCGAAGTCGTGACGGCCGGGCGATTCCATGGCGGTTCGCGCCGCACATTTGCAACCTTGTGCCGGGAGTGACGGTCTGCGACAAACCCGGCTTCCGTTTACTTCGTCACCTTGAATCTGCTCGATCGCCATATCTTCGTCAGCGTGATCACCACGTGCGCCGCCGCGGTCGGCCTCTTTGCGTTCGTCGTGGCGCTACCCAATGTGGTGCGCGAACTCCTCGGACCACTGTTGTCGGGGACGATTTCGATCGGCGGATTTCTGCGGCTCATCTGGTTGATCTTTATTTTCGCCGTCAGCTACGCGCTTCCCATGGGCGTGTTGACCGGCGTATTGCTCACGCTGGGACGCCTCTCGGCGGACTCTGAGATCACGGCGATGCGCGCGGCCGGACTCAGTGTTACCCGGATCGCCCGGCCCGTCTTCCTGCTCGGCCTCGCGGGTGCGGCACTCGCGCTGTATGTGAACTTCGATGCGAGCCCGCGGGCCCGCACCCAGTTTCAGCGCGAACTGGCGGGCGCGCTTCGCGCCAACCCGCTGAACTTCATCGTACCGAAAACCTTCATCCGCGATTTCCGCAGTACGGTGATTTACGTTGGCGAAAAGAATGGCTCCGAGCTGCGTGATATCTGGCTGTGGGAACTCGATGATCAACGCCGCGTGCGCCGGCTCGTGCGGGCCGAGGCGGGGCGTCTCGATTTCGATGAGGCGACGAACAGCCTGATCCCCACGCTGATTCGCGCGAAGACAGAAGAGCGTGATCCGGATAACCCGGAGGATTTCAGCAAGTCACCCAAAGCTCCCTCGGTGGAGAAGGCGGAGGAAGTTAGGATTCCGCTGGAGGACTATTTTGGCCGAAACACGTATCGCCGCAAAGCCGAGTGGCAGACCTTCGGCGAACTGCGGGCGGAACAAACGCGGCTGGCGGCGTTGGTGCCAGCTTCGCCCGCCGAGGCGGCGGACCGCAGCCGCGAACAGATGAAGTTCGCGCTGATCGTGAATGAAAAATTCAACACCTCCCTCGCGGTGTTTTCCTTCGCATTGATCGGCGTGCCGCTCGGAATCAAAGTCTCACGACGGGAGACCTCGGCCAACCTTGGTTTGGCGCTGGGACTCGTACTGGGATATTACCTGCTGACGGTAGTCGTAAAGTGGCTCGACAGCATGCCGCAATACCGGCCCGATTTGCTCCTTTGGGCGCCAAATCTTGCCCTGATCGGGCTCGCGGGATGGCTGTTCTCCCGGATCGATCGGCATTAAGGATCCGCCGCTTTAGTCCCGGCCCGCACCCCGGCTCGTTTTTTCCGTGCACCGCGTCGTGTTCGAGAAAAGCGCAGCCTGCCTTCGGC
>CAYVDZ010000960.1:0-2445 GCA_964450575.1 uncultured Opitutus sp. | reverse complement strand
CAAGACTTTCGTCGGTAGATTTTGAGTCTACTGCGTCTGCCAATTCCGCCACCCGGGCGACAACCAGTCCGGCAAACTATGTCCGACCCGGACCATGTCCACGAAAAATTCACCGGAAGGAACTTTGAACGTCGCCGCCCGTCGCGCGTCTGTCCCTTCGTTAGTTACCCGTTCTTTTTAGTAAGTTCATAGTTTGCAGTTCAAGTCGGCAAGGGCGCTGGGGTTTAACTCCCGGCGCCCTTACTGTTTTTGCCCTCGAACCCGTCCGCTCCTGCGCTTTCCCTCTCCGTCCCGATGCCGGACTTCCGCGTTTTTTGCACCCCACCCACTCCCGAGCCGAGCCAGATCACGCTCTCCTTGGAGGAGTCGCACCATCTGGTGATCGTCAATCGCGCGCGGGTCGGAGCTCCCGTCGTCGCCTTCGATGGCCAGGGTACGGAGTGGCAGACCACGTTGACCAGTGACCGCAAAAACGCGGCCGTTCTCACGGTGCAAACGCGTCGACAGATCCCGCGTTTACCTTACGCGATCACGCTGGGACAGGCTTTGCCGAAAGGCCCGGCGATGGATGCGATCGTGCGCAAGGCGACCGAGATTGGCGTCGCGCGCATCGTGCCCCTCGAGAGTGAACGCACCCAAGTGCACCTCGCCGGCGACCGCTCGGATCGCAAAGCCGGCAAGTGGAAAGTCGCGGCGCTCGAAGCGGCGAAACAGTGCGGCAACCCCTTTGTGCCCGAGGTGCTCGCGCCACAAAATGCGAGTGCCTTCATGCGCCACCGCGACGATTTCGACTTGAAGCTCATCGCCAGCCTGCAACCCGGGGCGACGTCCTTGAAACCCGTGCTGACCGCATTCCGGGCGCAGCATGGGGGCGAGGCGCCCCAGCGGGTGCTCTGGTTGATTGGGCCGGAAGGCGATTTCTCTCCCGCCGAAATGGCACTCGCGCGAGAGCGCGGCTTCGCGCCGATTACCCTTGGGCCGCTGGTGCTGCGCTCCGAGACCGCAGCCGTGTACGCCGTGAGTATCCTGAGTTACGAATTGCAGAACGGGTAAGACTCAAAGGCACGAGGCGGTCGCCCCGCGCAACGCACCCGGGCCGAAAATAGAAAAGCCGGGCAGACGATCGGCGAATCACGCGAACCGTCGCGAAAATGAAGCGGACGGCGTCCGCTCCGGCGCAGTGAGACCAATCGCTGACCTCACCAGACGAGCAAACCACCGGCGAAGGTGAGACCGGCGCCGACACTACAGAAGATGATGCGGTCGCCGTCGGTGAAGATCCCCTCTTCCGCGGCCCAGCCCAGCGCCATCGAAACGCTGGCCGCGCTCGTGTTACCGTATTTCGAAATGGTCACCACGAACTTATCGTAGGGAATTCCCACGCGTTTGCTCACAGCCTTCAAGATCCGCTCGTTGGCTTGGTGGGGAACGATCCAGGATATGTCGTCGGGCTTGAGGTTCTCCCGCGCGAGCGTCTGCTCGATCTGTTCGGCGAAACCGATCACCGCGTGGCGGAAGACCGAGGCACCGTCCATTTGCAGATAAAAGTTATCGAGATTGCCGTCGATCCCTTCCGGCCACGGCATCCGGGCACCGCCGCCTTGCCGTTGGATCGCTTCGAACTGGGTGGCGTCACCGGAGAGCCCCATTTGATGCAGACGATGACCGCTCTTGCCTGCCGTCAGAATCGCCGCGCCGGCTCCGTCGCCGAACAAAAATGCGGTGTCATGACATTCTGGATTCGTGATGCGCGAGAGCAGTTCGGCTGTGACCACGATCACATTCTTCGCCGAGCCGCACTGGATTAGGCAGCGGCCGACTTCCAAACCGTAGAGCCAACCCGAACACGCGGCGTTGAGGTCAAACGCCAGGGCGCGGGGAATCCCCAACTCGCGGGCGAGCGAACTCGCCATGGATGGTACCGGCTGATCTGGAATGATCGTCGCCATGATGATGCCATCGATCTGGCTGACGTGCATTCCGGCCTGGTCGAGCGCGTGGTTTACGGCGATCTTCGCGAGATCGGTCGCACTCTCGTCGTCGGTCGCGTAACGCCGTTCCTTGATCCCGGTCAGCCGCACCATCTCGTCCTCGGTCCGGTTGGGAAACGCTTTTAGAATCTCGCTATTGGGACGGACCGTCGCGGGGACCGCGTATCCGACACCTGCAATGCAAACAGTTTTATCGGTCGTGCTCAATCAGTGCTGAGGAATACGGGCCAGCGGCGCCGCGTCCACTCAAGAGTTTCGGCTCGTCAGGTAACGGGTCACGTCATCACCGGACACGCGCCCACCTGGTCCGGTCGCTTCGATGCCCGTAATCGTCGCCGGATCGAGCCCCGCTTCCTGGGCGAGTTTCGTGGCGCGGGGCGTCCACACGAGAGCGACGGCGGGCTTGGCCGCAGCGAGCGTGCTGGCGGCGCCACTCGGCGCGGGAGTCCTGATC
>CAYVDZ010000959.1:0-2451 GCA_964450575.1 uncultured Opitutus sp. | reverse complement strand
GGGATTCGCCTGCAGGATGTTTTGAAAAACATTATAGCCTTGGTCGCGTTCCCAGTTCGCCGGCTGCGAGGCCACGACCTTGATGCCCGGAGCCTTCGCCACGGCCTCTTTGAAACCCCGCAGGCGGGCGTCGCCCGTTTCGTGTCCAGCAATGCCTTCGAGCACCGCGACATTCCCCTTGCCGCCCAATTTCTCGACAATGAAGGCGCCCGCCAAACGGCCACCGTCAAAATTATCCGACCCAATGAACGTCGCAATCTTGCCGCCGGCCGCCGCCAGCGCCTGCTCATCCGCCCGCGTATCAACAATCAATACCGGAATATTGGCGCGGTTCGCTTTGACGATCACCGGCACGATCTCGCGCGAGCCACTCGGTGCAATGCAGAGCGCGTCGACCTTGCGCTCAATCAGGTTTTCAATGATCTGCATCTGACGCTCGACATCGACTTCGCGGTCCGCCGCTTGCACGATGAGGTTCACGCCTGCCTTTTTCGCCGCCTCTTCAGCGCCGCGCTGCATCTCGATGAAGAACGGGTTATTTAGGGTCTTCACGACCAGCGCGACGGTCGGTTGGCCAGCGACGCCGGCGCCAGTTCCGACCGCCGCGGGGTCGCCGCGATTACAACCGGAAAAAACCAGGACGCAGGTCGCCAGCAGGAGGGAAACAGAGGGGATTTTCATAGGGGTAACGGAAACAAAGATACGGCGCGCAGGCACCGCGGGTGATCAGATGACAGGGGATTAACGTTTGGGCCGCTTGAAGGTCATGTCCATGAGCACAGCGAGAATGATCACGGCACCAATCACGAGTTGCTGCACAAACGATGACACGCCGAGCAGGTTCAGCCCGTTCCGCAACACGCCCATGATCAATGCGCCGATGAGCGTGCCTACGACGCTCCCCTGCCCGCCCATGAGGCTGGTTCCGCCGATGACCGTCGCCGCAATCGCATCGAGTTCGTAACTGATCCCCGCAATCGGCTGCGCTGAATTCAAGCGCGCGGTCAAAACGACAGCGGCCAGCCCGCTCAACAGCCCCGATGCGCCATAAACCAGGGTTTTGTAACGTCGCACCGGCACGCCGGAAAGCAGCGCCGCCTCCTCGTTGCCACCAATCGCAAACACATAGCGGCCAAACGGCGTGCGCCGCAAAACGAAATGCGCGACGACGTAAACCGCGATCATGAGCAGGATGGGAACCGGGATCCACGCGACCTCGCCCGTGGCCAGCCAGCGAAACCCTTCGCCAAAACCGGAGATGGGACGACCGTCACTATAGAGCAGCGCTCCGCCGCGTGCCACGCTCATCATTCCCAAGGTCGCAATAAAGGGCGGAAGCCGGCCGAAACTTATCAAGACTCCATTGATCAGTCCGCAGAGCGAGCCCGCCCCCAGGCCAGCCAGCACCGCGATCGGCACCGGCACCGCCCGCTCCAGCAAGCTTGCCATCACCACCCCGGAAAACGCCACGATCGATCCCACCGAGAGATCAATGCCTCCATTGATGATCACAAAGGTCAGCCCCACCGCGATGATCGCGTTGATCGATGTCTGCTGCGCGATATTGAGCAGATTCGAGACCGTCAGGAAATGGGGCGTCAGTATCCACAAAACCAGACCCAATCCGATAAGCCCCCCGAAGGTTCCGAGCTGCCGGGCGGAATGCGCAAACAACCGCGGCCAGCGCGAACCCGCCGCGTTCCCCGAGCGTGTCACCGCCGGCTGCGCTCCGCCCGCGGAAGCGCCACGCGGCTTCGCCCGATCAGAGGCGTCGTCGCGCGTCGCAGGTTGATCCGGTTTACTCATCGTGCGTCAGTTCTTCCCAAGGGCCGCCGCCAGGAGTTTCTCCTGCGTCGCTTCTGCCGCGGTAAACTCCCCCGCGATCCGTCCACCGTTCATCACCAGGATACGATCACTCAAACCTACAATCTCCGGCAGCTCCGATGAGATCATCAGGATCGCCGCCCCGCGCGCCGCGAGTTGATTGATCAGTTGATAAATCTCCACCTTCGACCCCACGTCGATCCCACGCGTCGGCTCATCAAAAATCAGAATATCCGCCTCGGTGCAGAGCCATTTGGCCAGAACCACCTTCTGCTGATTCCCACCGCTCAAATTCATGACGCGTTGGTGCGGCCCGGGCGTCTTGATGCGCAGTTCCGCAATCCGCTGGGCCGTCATCTCCGTTTCCCGAGCCGGCTGCGTACAGCCCGCCCGCGCCAGCCGGCTCACGCTCGGCAGGCAGATATTTTCCTGAACCGACAATACCAACACCAGCCCCTGCTGCTTCCGATCCTCGGTGAGAAAACCAATTCCCACCGCGATCGCATCCCGCGGCGATCGCACCGCGCAGGGTTTCCCGTGCACGAAAATTTGGCCGCCATCAATCCGGTCCGCCCCAAATATCGCCCGCGCCAACTCCGTCCGACCCGAACCCATCAATCCGGCCAG
>CAYVDZ010000958.1:0-2453 GCA_964450575.1 uncultured Opitutus sp. | reverse complement strand
CCGATAGACAATGACGTCGTCGAGCACCCACGGGACTTTGGCGGCTGGCGCCGTTTGCGTCAGTCGAATCCAACGCGCCTTCGTCGGCGGAAAGGAGATTTCGACAGTGGGGCCGGTGAATTGCCCCGACGATCCGGTGGCAGCCCACTCTGCGCCGTCGAGTGACAGTTCAACCTTGAACGCGTATTGGTATTTTCTGGGGGATCGGGAGCAGATCAGGCGCACGTCGGAAATCATCGCGGACTCGGGCAATTCGATGGTGACCGCGGCGCCGGACGTTTGGGCGGCCTCGACGGTGAGCGGCAATGTGATCGGTCCTCCGTTGGTGTTCGCGGGCGCGCGGTTGGAGGTGAACGTCCACGCCGAGCGATGGTCGAGCGGCTGCGGGGTGCGCGCCTGCAACTCGCCGATCGTCCACGGTTCTTTGCGCTGCGCCGTGGCCGTTCGCACCCGCGTGACATCGCCGGCAGTTACGAGCGATCCTTTGTTACCGAAGCCGACGCGCACGTAGGACGCGATGGCGGCGACCCAGTCGTCGTCGTTGGCGCCCATCGGGAACATTTGCGCGTCGTAGGTCACCCGGTTGATCGGGCCACTTACGCCATGGAGCATGATTGTGATAAGAGCGTCGCGCTGTGCCGCGACGGTGGCGGAACCGGCCAGCGGCGGTGCCAGCGCGGTGCTCTTGCCCTCGAGCGGCACACCCTTGCCGTCCAGCCCATGGCAGGCGAAGCACAACTGCATGTAAACCTCCTGTCCTCGTTCGAGAATCTTTGTTTCAGGTTCGCCGAAACCGGCAGGAAGCTGGGCGGACAGCGGACTCAACAGCCGCGTGGCGATGGCTTTTACTCCGGCCGAGGCACTGGCAGTGGCAATCTGCTGCGTGAGCGGCTTCGCTTCCGGCCATTGGAGGAGATGGGCGGTCATCATAGCTTGGATGGCGATGGTGGGGTCGGCGTCTCGGTAGCGGGCGAGAATCTCCGACTGTAGAGATCGGTCGCCGCGTTTGAACAACGTTTCGCTCGCACGAATCGCGGCGACGCGGACGTGCGGATCGGTGTCGGCAAGTTTTTCACGGACGAGAGCCGCCGTGAGCGCATCGAGGCCTTCGAGCGTCCAGAGCGCGTGCTGGCGGGCGAGCGGGTTGGCGTGGGTGCGCGCCATTTCAGTCAGCGCGGGCGCGACCGACTTGTCTTGCGAGAGCACGAGAAGTTTCTGCGCGGTGTCGCGCCACCAGCCATTCGGGTGGGCGAGATGCGCGACAAGTTGGGCGGGTGTTTCGTCAAGCATCCGGGGCGCGGGCCCGAGCGACTGGCCGTCATGCACAAGCCGCCAGATGCGACCGTTGCCGATGTTCTGGTCGAGACCGTATTCCTTGATGACCCCGCGCAGATAACTCCCGGAACGCGTCCAATTGCTTTCCTGAATAATGCCCCGCGACATGTCGGTGAGGTAGAGCGTGCCGTCGGGGGCGGTGACCAGATTGACCGGGCGAAAATAAGGATCGGTCGTGCGGATGAATTCTGATTTTTCGTTCTGGTAGGGATTAGTCAACGTGGTGACGCCGTCGCTCACCGCGATCTTCGCGCGGCGGATCAGCCGGCCGGCGGGTTCACAAAAAATCAAGTCGCCCATCAGATCCACCGGCAGGCGGTCGCCCCGGAAAATTTCGCCGCCGCACGTCGCAGTAAAATGGTTGAGCGTCTTCTCCTGCGGGCGAAAGCGATTGATGCCCCCCTGCACGTCGGGGATCGGCACGAGCGGCCAGACTTTCTTGAACCCCTCGGTGAGCTCGTTGCGGACCTTGAAGGCGCCGTAAACGATGGGATGCTGAAAATTGAGCGGCCCGAGTTCGCCGCCCGCGTTCACGAACCACGGCTTGCCGTGGTCGTCCTGCGTGACACCCCACTGGCCGCCGTTGGGTGCGGTCGGTTCCTTCACGGCGCCTTGCGGGGTCCAACGCAAACGCCAGGAATTGTAGGTGGTGTAGAGCCAGTTGTTCTGGGCCCAAATCAGACCGCTCGTCTGGTGCTCGAGGTTGGCTTTGGTGCGGTGCTCGCCGGAAAAAAACAGTTTCTTCTCGTCAGCGACGCCGTCGCCATCGCGATCACGATATTCGTGAATGTCTCCGGAGTCGGTTTCCTGCACGAGCAGGCTGTCTTTCAACGGGAGCAAAATGCGCGGGAGGACGAGGCCATCGATGAACACGGAGTGCCGGTCGAACACGCCATCGCCCCGCGAGGACCAGTGCAACGACACGCGGCTGGTGGCGGCCTTCTGGTTGGAGCCATCGATGTCCTGCATGTAGGTGCGCATTTCGGCGACAAACATGCGGCCATTGCCGTCGAACACCGTGACCACGGGTGCTTGGATCTGCGGCTCACTGAGGACGAGTTCGAGGCGGTAGCCGGGCGGGAGCTGAAAGAGTTTTTGGCTCTCGGCGGGAGAGAGAA
>CAYVDZ010000957.1:1932-2457 GCA_964450575.1 uncultured Opitutus sp. | reverse complement strand
CTGCGTGACCTGCGGTTGCACGGCGGTTTCGGAAACGCGGCGCGCCTCACCTTCCCAGCGATCGTGGCGTTGGCTGATCGCGGGAGACGACGTTCCCGCGCGCGCGGTGGCAAACCGAGGCACGCCGACCGCTTTCGTCCCTGCTCCCGATCGGCCCACTCCAACGGAACGCACCGTGGCTTGGGCGGCCGCCGGCGCGACCCGGCGCTTGAGCATGGGGCTGAAGGTGCGGGCGGACATGACTCAGGCGGCGTTGGCCGCGGCCGCCGCCGGGGCCGGTCGCGACGACGGGGACAAGATGGAATTTCGGCCATCGCGTTGGCGCATCAGCGGTGCGGATACGCCGGGGTGGCGAAGTCGAAATGCAAGTGAACGCGGACGCCCGTTCGACCGCTCGGCGTCACTCGTGATGGGGACCGCTGCCGCTGCCAACCACCGGGAGGAATGAACACGAAGGAACGTCATCTCCGGTTTGGCAGCGGCAGCGGTCCCCATCACGAGTGACGCCGAGCGGTCGAACGGGCG
>CAYVDZ010000957.1:0-1922 GCA_964450575.1 uncultured Opitutus sp. | reverse complement strand
CGGCTTGCATGGCCGCGACCAGTTTCGGGAAGTCGATGATCTGGCCGTTGGCCCGGGCGGAAACCGCGGCCGAGAGTACCACGTTGCGAATCTGTCCGCCTGCGAAGTCACATTGGCCCGCGATGAGGTTGAGTTCCTGCACGCTCAACGCATGCGCGGATCCGAGATGGGCCTGCCAAAGCGAACGCCGTTCGGAAGGAGCGGGAGCCGGGAACTCGACCACCATGTCGAGACGGCGGGAAAACGCGGTATCGAAGCGCCCGCGGCTGTTGCTCGTGAGGATTGCGATGCTGTCGAACGTCTCGATGCGTTGCAGCAGATAGTTGGTCTGCGTGTTGGCGAAGCGGTCGTTCGAGTCGCGGATGTCGGTGCGTTTGCCGAAGAGCGAATCCGCTTCGTCGAAGAGCAGCACCGCCTCCGAGCTCTCGGCGCGGGCGAGCAGTTGGGCCAGGTTTTTTTCCGTCTCGCCGATGTACTTGCTGGTGATGTTCGCGAGGTCGACCCGGTAAAGCGGAAGCCCGAGCCGCGTCGCGATCCAGCAGGCGGCGAGGGTTTTCCCCGTTCCCGCCGGTCCGACAAACAGGGCCCGTACGCCCGCCGTATAGCGGGCGGTGGCAGCGGCGCCCAAGTTTTGCGTCAGGCCGTCGCGGAAGTGACACCGCGCCAGCAGCGCTTCGAGTTCAGCACGCAACTCCGGACTGAGGACGAGAGCGTCGTCCGGCACGGGATCGGACACCAGTTGGGCGAGCGATTCGAGGCCGGCGCCTTCACCGGAACGCGAGACGGCGCGGACGGTTTCGGCGGTCGGCGCCGGCAGACCGTCGAGGTGGGCCCGATGCCGGGCGAGTTTGCCGAGTTGCGCGATGCGCGCGGAGCT
The DNA here is from genome assembly GCA_964450575.1 of uncultured Opitutus sp. Lineage (GTDB taxonomy): Bacteria > Verrucomicrobiota > Verrucomicrobiia > Opitutales > Opitutaceae > ER46. Next base: position 1,045 of record CAYVDZ010000957.1, on the reverse strand, counting down.
CAAGCGATGGCTGCGGGCGAGCTCGGTCGCGGCGGTTCCCTTCGGAAGGATGGCTCGCCACAGGGTTTCGCGTTCTTCGAGCGTCGGGAGCGGAAGGGTCCAGGTGGTGACCTCGCGACCGGGCGCATCGATCGTGCCTTCGACGCCGCAGGCCACGATGATGGGGCCGTCGTAAAGTGGAATGACGGGCACGGTTTTGGTTTCGCCCGGACCCGGCTCCAAGCGGAACACGGGCACCAAGTCGCGCAACAGGAGCCAGGCGGCGAGGCCGGCCGGGTTTACGGTGTGGGCGATAAAGGCGCGCTTTTGCAACGCGCGGGCGATCATGGTCGCGGCGGTGCGGGCCTCCTCGGAAGCGTTTGACCTGAGCACCAGCACGGGCGCAGGCGGCTGTTGCAATGCCGCGGCGTGTCGCTGGCATTGCGCGAAGACGGACTCAGGGAGCGACACGTGACTCGCACCGTCATCGATGACGCCGCCCGGCCAGGTGCTTTCCTCGTCGTTCAACGCGAGGCAGATGGCCAGCGGGGCGGCGACGGCGCGTTCCGGGAGGGTCGAACCTTCATTTTGCAACGCCAGGGTGCCGCTGAGAAAGATGGGTAAGTGGGCAAACCGCGGGGCAGTGAGAGGCGTGCCGGGATTCAGCCAACCGAACGTTTCCGCGAGTAACCCGAGGGTGGGCCGCGAGCCGCCGATCGGCGCCTGCAGAAAGGCCAAGGCGCGGCCGCACATGAGATCGCGCTCGACCAGGGCGGCGAGCGCCAGCGCGAGTACTTCCGGCGGCGAGAGCCGCCAGGCGCCGGCGAGACGGGCGAGGGCGGCGTCGTCCGCCGACGGTTTACGCAGGGCCTGGTCCACGAGACGCTCAAACTCCGCGGGCTCTTCGGGAAGACCGCGGGTGTTCTCCAGCAAGTACGAAAACTCCGGTGGTATTGGATCTGGGGATACGCCCGCGCGATAGGCGAGGGCAGCGAGCGCAAGCTGGGAGAGCGACCGTTTCGTCATGGCGCCTCGGAGCGGTTAAAATGAAACGCGATCGCCCGGC
>CAYVDZ010000956.1:0-2457 GCA_964450575.1 uncultured Opitutus sp. | reverse complement strand
GGCGGCAAACGCCTGCGCGATGCTCGCGGTATGGCTCTGGCTGATCGAGCGCACCACCGGCAAACCCGTGCTCCGAGCCTCCGCTGCGCGGCTGATCTTTGGCACACTCGTGCTGCCCCAAGCCATCATGCCGTTGCTCACCGTCCGAGGGACGATGGATTCGCTGTATCATACGGGCGCCACGCAGCTCATGCGCTGGGCGATCTTCCCCGCGATTGTCACCGTCCTGGCAATCGGCATCCGCCACCTGATTCGAAATCGAAAGAACCAACCATCGCGGAGCCGGGCCGCCCGGACCGCGTTGACGGGGTTTATCGCCAGCGCCGGCCTCGCCGTTTTCGGCTTGATCCTCGGCGCCTGTATCCGCGGATCAACGACGCTGGTCCCGGCCCACTATCACGCCTCGCTGGGCGCCGTCACCGTGGCCTTCATGACTGCCGCTTATTTCCTTTGTGAGGCGATCGGCAACAACTCCGGCACCGGTGCGCAACGCGAACGCTTGTGGCAGGCGGCAAATTGGCAGCTCGTTCTCTTCGGCGTGGGCCAGACCGTGTTCGTCCTCGGGTTTGCCATTGGCGGGGCCTACGGACTCGGCCGCAAAACCTATGCTGCGGAACAACACGTGCGCAGCGCGGGCGAACTAACCGGACTGGTCGTCATGGGCCTCGGCGGTCTCGTGGCCGTCGCCGGCGGACTCTGGTTCCTCTTTTTGATTCTGCGCGAAATGCGCCGCGGCTGGCGCCCATCGTCCACCCTGTCATCGGCCACGTCCTAGCTCTTCCCTCCATGAACAACGAAACCAAAGATCCCCTGCTGAAACGCCTGATGGACAATACCTGGCTCCTCCTGGTGCTCGGCGTCCTCATCCCGCTCCTTTCCTATACACTGTGGGGATGGGTCGAACTCGGAATGGTCCAACCCGCAACCCTTCCCTGAGGAACCACTATCATGAGTCTGGCAATTCCTGAACGCGGTTGGTATCGCGCCCCTGAAGGCGCCGAGAAACTTTGGATCGGCCTCGCGCTGCTCTGGTGTTTCGTGCTGAGCCTGATGATGCCGTTCTGGCATTTTCGCGGTAAACAAAACAGCCGCGGTGAAGCCTACGCCGTCGAACCCGCGGCCTTCCTCGCCCGGACCGAACAGTTTGTCGCGGCTAACAAGGTGGGCGAATTGAATGGAACGCCCATTGTTGAGCCGGCTCCCGGTGGCGAAGCTTACCTCATCGGACGCATGTGGGCGTGGTATCCGGTGCTGAAACTCCGCCAGGGCGAAACGTATCGCGTGCATCTCTCGTCGCTCGATCTCCAACACGGCTTCTCGCTCCAACCGTTGAACATGAACTTCCAGGTTCTTCCCGGCTATGATCACGTGCTCACGCTGACTCCGACCTCGAAGGGTGAATTTACGATCGTGTGCAACGAGTTCTGCGGGATCGGGCACGACAAAATGATCGGCAAGATCCTCGTCGAATAACGGACCCAGCCCAACCGCAGCTTCCGACACCTTTTCCAAAATGTCCTCCGCCACGCTCACCCCTCCTCCTCCGGCGCCGGTTCGTCCCGCAGCGGGACCGGGCTTTCGTCTCTGCGACACGACGGGCTTATCGGTCTGTCTCACCGCGCAACGCTTTATCAAACTGAACGCCGTCTCCGCGGTCGTTTTTCTCCTCCTCGGCGGCATCGCGGCCATCCTGCTTGCCCTCACGCGCTGGCAATTCGTCCATCTCCTGCGGGTCGACTGGTTCTACCGCATCCTGACGTTCCATGGGCTCAACATGCTCATCTTCTGGATCCTGTTCTTCGAGGTCGCCGTACTCTACTTCGCCTGCACCGTACCGCTAAAGGCTCGATTATTTTCACCCAAGGTCGCCTGGTTGTCGTTCGGGATGATGCTGACCGGTGCGGTGATGGTGAATACCGTCATCCTGCAGGGTAAAGCGGACGTCCTGCTGACCAGTTATCTTCCGCTCCTGGCGCATCCGGCCTTCTATCTCGGCATCATTCTCGTTGCCGTCGGAACGCTGATCGGCGTGTTCAACTTCTTTGCGACGCTATATACCGCGAAGCGCGATCGCACCTATGAAGGTTCGCTCCCGTTGGTGACCTTCGGCGCCCTTGCGGCGGCAATCATCGCCGTCGTGACGCTTCTCCATGGCGCGATTGTAATGATTCCCACCTTCACCTTCTCAATGGGCTGGACCGCCCAACCGGACCCGATGTGGTACCGGATGATCTGGTGGGGGCTCGGCCATCAATCCCAGCAGGTCAATGTCTGCGCGATGGTCGCAATCTGGTATCTCATCGCGAACCTCTCGACGGGCGCAAAACCCGTCAACGAGACCGTGTGCCGCGGAGCGTTCGTCCTCTATATTCTTTTCATCAATCTCGCCTCGGCGCATCACCTGCTGGTCGATCCCGGCGTAGGCTCCGCATGGAAGATCTGGAACACCTCGTACGC
>CAYVDZ010000955.1:0-2459 GCA_964450575.1 uncultured Opitutus sp. | reverse complement strand
GTGACGCCCGGTTTGACGTGAAGATCGACGATGATGCTGCCGCGCTGCTCACGGCCGAACAAGGTCAACAAACGTTACAAATCGTGCGCGAAGCCGTGAGCAACGCCTTGCGGCACGGCGGCGCGTCGATGGTGACGTTGCGAGTGCACAAGAGTGACCGCGAAGTCTGCGTGATGGTGCAGGATAACGGCATCGGCTTTGACGCCAGCAAGCGCCGCGCGGGCGGACACGGACTCGGAAACATGGAGGCGCGGGCGGAGACGCTGCGTGCCACGTTAATTGTGACCAGCCAGCTGGGCGAAGGCGCCCGCGTGGTTGCTACTCTGCCCATTCTTCAACCTGCTGCGCTATGAACAAAGCTTCGGACTCCCCTCGGATTAGCCTGCTCCTGGTCGATGACAGCGAAGTGGTGCGGATGGGACTGCGCGCTCTGCTCGGCACCGAGCCGACGATTAAGATCGTGGGCGAAGCCACCAACGTCGCCAGCGCCGTGGAACACTGCGCCCGGTTACAACCGGATGTGGTGCTGCTTGATATTCGTCTCCCGGACGGCACGGGCATCGATGCGTGCCGACAGATTCTCAAACGTTCCGAGAACTCGCGTGTGTTGATTCTGACGTCGGTCGTCGATGATACGATCGTGGACGAGGCAATCCGCGCCGGCGCTCACGGTTATCTTTTGAAGGAAGTCGATGGCCGCGGATTGGTGGGTGCGATTCGCGATGTGGCCGCGGGCAAATCGATTTTGGATCCGGCGATCACGGCCCGGGTAATGCAGATCATGAAGTCGGGATCGAGCGGAGGCCGCGATGCCCTCGCGTTGTTGTCACCTCAAGAGAAACGCGTGCTCGCGTTGATCGCGGAGGGTTGCACGAACAAAGAGGTCGGGGTGCGGCTGAACCTGAGCGAGAAGACGGTGAAGAATTACCTGAGCACCGTTTTCGAAAAGCTGCATGTCTCCCGTCGGGCGGAAGCCGCCGTGATCTATGCGCAGGAACAGAAGCGTTAGGCTTACGCCTGGCTTGGTCGCTGGGGTTCAGCTCCGGGATTATCCGGGCATTCAGACCAATCGCCTGTATAATTCAGCCGATTGTCATCACGAGACGGCAAACTAACCCCGAGCGCTTGGATGGAAAGGCCAATGAACCCAATCCCGCAGAGCGGGACGAGACGCGCAGCGTCGTGGCCATCCAGCTGGATCACCACATCCGGCGGAGCCGGGCTCGTGATGACGATACATGAGTTTATTAAGAAGGTGCGCGAAGCGCGCCGGGGCGATCCCGCTCGATTGCTTCCCGCTTCGCTGCTCGCAATAACAGTCCCAAAATCACGGGCGATTGGTATCAGACGTTCGCCCGCCGCCACCATTCAGCGAGGCGCGACCATGCTTGGGAACGATGACTGATGCGGTGCTTCACCTCGTCTCCGAGTTCGGCGTAACTCTGGTCATACCCGTGCGGGACAAAGAGCGGGTCATAACCAAAACCCGCCCCGCCACGCGGCTGCACCAACAGGTTTCCGCGACACTCTCCGGCAAAGCTATACTCATCCCCCACGGGGCCGATCGCCACGAGCACGCAACGGAATTGCGCCCCGCGTCGGTCGGCGGCCACGTCGGCCATCACGTCGACGAGCTTGTTCAAATTCGCCACCGGGTCCGCTTGCGGGCCGGCAAAATACGCCGACTCCACTCCGGGCCCGCTGCGAAGGGCGTCGACGCAGACCCCGCTATCGTCGGCCAGTGCCCACGCCGACATCGGCAGGAGCGGACGCAACGCGAGCGCTTTTTTGCGGGCGTTGCCCACGAAAGTTCCGGTGTCCTCGGTGACGTGCGGCATGCCACCAAGTTCCCGGGCCGAACGGATCTCGATCGCCAGGTCCGTTGCCTCAGCGAGCGACTGCAACTCGGCGGCTTTGTGAGCATTGCCGGAGGCGAGAAAGAAACGCGTCATGGGCGTCAGGTTAATGCGGATACGACGTGGGCAACGACTGCGGATCGCGTTGGTGGCAGCTCGTTCGGGCGTACTTGCCGCGGGCAAGGGCGCTGGCTTGGACTACCCGGAGATTTTCTGCAAGCCGGTGCGACTGAGCCCGAGGCGTTTGGCGGCTTTCGCCTCGTCGCCGTTTTCAGCGGCGAGTGCTCGCGTCACCATCTCACGCTCGAGCCGCGTAAACAGCGGTTCATCCCCCGTACTCAGCTGCGCAAACACCCGATCAAGTGCGTCGGAGAGAGAGATGGAGGGTGCGGGATGAACCGGCGAAGCCGCCGGACCGGAGGAGACGGCGGCCGAAGCCGCAGTGCCCGCCACGTCTGCCGCGAGCGCGGGCGGGGGTGTGGCAGTCTCGATCGGAGCGACGCTGGTGGCTTCTTCGAGCCCACGGATCTCAGCCGGCAGGTCTTTGATGAGAATGGCATCACCTTGCGCGATCACCGCGCTGCGATACACGACATTTTCGAG
>CAYVDZ010000954.1:0-2469 GCA_964450575.1 uncultured Opitutus sp. | reverse complement strand
CGATTGATCTTCGCGCCTCCGACATTCACCTCGAGCCGTTTGAGGACGAACTGCGCATCCGCTACCGTATCGACGGCGTGTTGCAGGAAGTGCCCGTGCCGGCGCAGATCAAACGCTTTCAGCCCGCGATTGTCGCACGCGTCAAAATTCTCAGTCACCTCAACATCGCCGAGAAACGCCTGCCGCAGGACGGCCGCATCAAGGTCCGCATCGATGTCGCCGAGGTCGATATTCGCGTATCCATCATTCCGATGCTCCATGGCGAGGCGGTCGTGATGCGTCTGCTCCGGCAAAACAGCTCGCTCAAAGGCGCCCGTGAACTCGGCATGAATGCGCGCGAGCTGGCCTGCCTCGAACGCGTGTTGCAGCTGCCGCACGGAATCGTGCTCGTGACGGGCCCCACCGGGAGCGGCAAAACGTCGACTCTCTACACGGCCCTGCACGAGATCGACGATTCCGAGCGCAAGATCGTCACGATCGAAGACCCGATCGAATACCAGCTGAAGGGCGTCAACCAGATCCAGGTATCCGAAAAGTCAGGACTGACGTTTGCCCGCGGCCTGCGTTCAATTCTCCGTCACGATCCGGACGTCATTCTCATCGGTGAAATTCGCGACCAGGAAACGGCCCAGATCGCAGTGCAGGCTTCGCTCACCGGCCATTTGGTTTTCTCGACGCTGCACACCAATGATGCGGCGGGCGCGCTAACGCGACTCGTCGACATGGGCGTGGAGCCGTATCTCGTGGCCTCCTCCCTCGAAGCCGTGCTCGCGCAACGGCTGGTGCGCGTGCTGTGTCCGTTGTGCAAGGCCGTTGATACCTCCCCGGCCGCGCAGACGTACAAGGCGCGCATCGGCATTCCGGCGAACGCGACCATCTACCGGGCCGTCGGCTGCCGGGAATGCCGCAACACCGGATTCCATGGCCGTCGCGCGATTTTCGAGTGGATGGATAGCAGCAGCGAGATCCGCCAGTTGATTTTGAAGAACGCATCCACGGATGTGATACGCGACGCCGCCTGCCGCGCCGGCATGACCACGCTGGCGCAGGATGGCCGCCGGCTGGTGCAGGAAGGCCTCACGACGATTGAGGAGATTTTGAGCGTGACCACGGTGCACGAGTCACCGCCGCCGATCGCGCCGGCCACTTCGGCGACGGAGCCGGCGTCGTAACCGGGTATCCGGTTCGCGCTTACACCCATGCCCCATTTCGCGTACAAAGCCATGCAGCTCGACGGTGCGCTCGTCGAAGGCAGTCTCGAAGCGAGCAATCGCCAGGAAGCGATGCGGCAGGTGGAAGTGCGCGGCTTGAAACCGATCCGACTGGCGGAAGCGGCGGGCGGCGCCGCCGGCAAATCGGGTTCAAAATCCGCGGCGGGGAGCCCGGCCGGAGCGGGGGAGAAATCGCTTCCGGGTGGGATTCAAATCGGCGGGTCGAAGAAGATCACGGCGCGCATGCTGGAAAACTTTACCCGCCTGCTGTCGAGCTTGCTCGCGGCGGGCGTGCCGTTCAGCCGCGCCCTGGTCATCATTCACCGTGAGGCAGCGTCACCAGTGGCGAAGGCGAAGTGGACGGAGATCCACGATCTGGTCATCGACGGCATGCCGCTCTCGGATGCGATGGCGCGTTCCCCCGAAACGTTTCCGCGAGTGTATATCGCGATGGTCGAGGCAGGCGAGGCGGGCGGCTTTCTCGACGTGGTGCTGACCCAGATTGCTGACTTTCAGGCCCGCGAAAAGGATCTGCAAGGGAAGGTCGTCACCGCGTTGATGTATCCGGCCATCCTGTTGTTTCTCGCGATGGGGGTGCTGGTGTTCCTGCTCGTTTTTTTCATTCCCCGGTTTCAGCTGATTTTCCAGGGGTTCAACGCGGAGTTGCCGTTGCTCACGCAGGTGATTGTGGCGGCGAGCGAGAGCGTGCGGCATTACGGGTTGTTCCTCGCGGCGGGTGTCATCGTGGCGATCGTCACGCTGCGAAACTGGTTCAAATCGGAAAAAGGCCGGCGGTCGTGGGAGGGTCTGGTTCTGCGCGTCCCAACCATCGGGCCGCTGCTGGCACAGTTCGCGATGGCGCGGTTTTGTCGCATGCTCGGCACCTTGCTCGGCGCCGGTGTCCCGTTGATCAACGCGCTCAACGTCGCGCGCCGTTCGATCGGTAACCAGGTGCTCGTCGATGCGGTTTCGGATTCGATCGACCGCGTCAAGGAGGGCAAGGCGCTCGGCAAGAGTCTCGCGCAAAACAGCTCATTGTTTCCCGGCGCCGTCATCGAGATGAGCTCCGTCGCGGAAGAGAGTGGAAAACTGGATACGGAGCTGCTTCGCATCGCGACCGTCACGGAAGGCGATCTCGACCGGCAGTTAAAGACCGTCGTCGCCCTCGCGGAGCCGCTGATGCTGTTCCTCATCGCGGCGCTGGTCGGCACCATCTTCATCGGCATGGTCATCCCGATCTTCTCGCTGCAGGACCACA
>CAYVDZ010000953.1:0-2470 GCA_964450575.1 uncultured Opitutus sp. | reverse complement strand
GGTTGGCTCATCCTCCAAAAGCTCGCCATCGAATCGCTCGGCACCGAGGAGCATCTTCTCTTCAGCGGCTTCGACGACACCGGCGCGTCCCTCGATCAAGAGACACTGGAAAAACTCTTTCTTTGCGACGTCGCAACCGACACCGCGCCAGCATCCGTCGAGCTGCCTGTCTCCACCTCCGATCGCCTCACCCGCGAAGCCCGCCGCCACGCCGAGGCTACGCTCAGCACCTCGCTGGAGCGCAACAACACCTACTTCCGCGAAGAGCGCGATAAACTCGAAAAATGGGCCGACGACGCCCTCGCCGGCGCCGAACGCACCCTGTCCGACACCAAGGAGCAGATCAAGGTGCTCACCCGCCAAGCCCGCACCGCGCCCACGTTGGAGGAGCAACAGTCCATCCAACAAAAAATCGCCGAGCTGGAAAAAAAGAAACGCCGCCAGCGCCAGCAAATCTTCGATGTGGAAGACGAGATTCTCGGCCGCCGCGACCGCATGATCGGCGACCTGGAAAAACGCCTCGCACAAAAGACCACCTCCACCGCACTCTTCACGCTCAAATGGAAAGTCACCTGACCGACGATTTCTTCGACTTCCGGCACCTCGGTGAGCGGGTGGATCTTGAGCTGAAAATGGCTCAAGGCCGTGACGGCAAAGGTCAGCTCCCAAAATCGTTTTGGGAGACTTACTCGGCCATGGCCAACTCTCAGGGCGGGCTCATCGTGCTCGGCGTCACCCAACACGCCGATGCCTTTCGTGTCACCGGCGTGCCCGATCACGAAAAGGTCATTCAAGATCTCTGGAATCAGGCCAACAATCGTCAGGTAGTAAGCGCCAATCTGCTGACCGAAAAAGGTGTTTATGTCCGCGATTATCCGGACGGGAAACTCATCTTCGTTCACGTTCCCCAAGCCGGCCGTAAGCACCGCCCCGTTTACATAACCGAAAATCCTCTCACCGGCACCTATCGCCGCAATAACGAGGGCGATTACCACTGCCCCAAAGAAGTCGTCCAGCAAATGCTCGGCGAACAGCTGAACGACACTCGCGACGGGTCTGTCCTGGATGGCTTCACCTTTGACGATATCCATCTCGATACTCTTCGCGTTTACCGCCAGCACTTCGCCAACCGGCAGCCCACCCACGTCCTGAACGACCTCGATAACCTGGAGTTTCTCCGCCAACTCGGCGGCTGGGCCCGTGATCGGCAATCCGCGAAAGAAGGCCCCACGCTCGCTGGCCTGCTCATGTTTGGAAAGCTCCGCTCCATCCTCGATGCCGCCCCTCACTACATCGTCGATTATCAGGAACGTCCCCGGGCCGTGACGGAAAACCGCTGGATAGATCGCGAGACCACCGATTTCTCCTGGTCGGGCAACCTCTACGACTTCTATCGCCGGGTTTACGCCAAACTCATCAACGGCCTTAAGGTGCCCTTCGGTCTGCGTGGCGATGAGCGCGTGCCCGACTCCCCCGTTCACGAGGCTATCCGCGAGGCCTTGGTCAACACCCTCATCCACGCCGATTACTCCGGCACGTGCTCCATCCTGGTCGTCAAGCGCCCCGATCTTTTCGGCTTTCGCAATCCCGGTCTGTTACGCGTTCCGATCAAGGACGCCATCCACGGCGGCGTCAGCGATTGCCGGAATCGCAACCTCCAAAAAATGTTTCAACTCGTCGGTCTCGGCGAGCAGTCCGGTTTTGGCTTTCCCAAAATCTATAACAACTGGTCGCAACTGCACTGGCGCAGCCCCGACTTGGAAGAGCGCATTGAGGGTAACCAGACCATCCTCGCCTTGCGCATGACCAGCCTGCTGCCCCCCGAGGCAGTGGATACCCTGCGCCGGCGCTTTGGCCCCAAAATCGACCAGTTGACCAACCCCGAACGCATCGCCCTCGTTACCGCCTACGCGGAGAGCTGCGTCACCCATGATCGCATGAAGGAGCTCACCCAGGAGCATCCCCGCGATCTTTCCCAACTGCTCCACGGCCTAGTTGACAAGGAATTGCTCGAAAGCGACGGCAAGGGCAAAGCAACCTTCTACTTCCTTCCCGGTGAGCACCCGATTCGCCCCTCGGGTGCCGGTTCCGTCTTCGGCCTCGAAGGTGCCAGCCCAAGCTCAGGCCATTTGTTGACGAGCTCCGAACACTTGAGCCCGAGCTCCGAACATTTGCCGCCGAGCTCCGAACATTTGCCGCCGAGCCCCGATCATTTGAATCCCGACTCGGAGCACTTTCAGATTACCGCAGTCGCCTGGGCGCAGTTGCTAGCTCAGGCCGCAGCCATCCGTGAAACAGGCAAAATAGATCGGGAGACCATGGTGCAGATGATCTTAACCCTTACACAAAAACGCTTTCTCACCTTGGTTCAGCTGGCCACCCTGCTCGGCCGGGGCAATGACACCCTGCGCAACCACTACGTCACCCCCATGTTGGACGCTGGCTTCCTCCGCCCCGAGTTTCCCAATAT
>CAYVDZ010000952.1:0-2473 GCA_964450575.1 uncultured Opitutus sp. | reverse complement strand
GCCTCAATCCGCTCTTCGAACGTTTGATCCCCGACCAACTGCGCCTGAAGATTTGCCGCGAGGTCCTGCACGAAAAGGTTGGGATTCGTTTCGAGCGCGCTGTCGACGAGCTTGTTCGAATGACCCGGGAACACCGGCAGCGGGACCGGAGGAAAGCGAACCTCGTCCGTGTGCAGCCGCCCACGCTTGAGGATGCCGAACTGCGCCAGGTCGTCATCATTTCTTCCGGTTGCCGGATTGAGACCCATCACCCCATCGGGCCCAACGTAGTTACCGCTCCATTGCGTGGCCTCCAAAACCCGGTTTTGCTCCCGGACGCGCAAACCCATCTTCAGATAGGCGGGAACCGGCAGGGCGAAATTCTTCCGCGCATTGAGCGAGACACCCTCGTAGCCATCCCAAGCGGCGCGTCGATTAATGACGTAACGGTTTCCCGCATAGCTGGCGAGGTCCGTGATGCTCGGACCCGCGACTTGCGTGACGACGGGAAAGTCGCTCCTTCCGCGCCGATCGACCGTGAAACCGATGCCGCGCGCCGTGAATTGAAAGTTGCGCTGGCCCGAGTAGTTCGTCTTCGAGTCCGACTTGTACAGGTTCCAATCCACCTCGAGCGCATTCAATTTGTGGACCGCACCGAACTGGTGATACAGGGTTTCCGCATCCTTGTAGCCAACGTCGGCCGAGACGTTGAGGACACTGTTCGGCACCGCCCGCACCGTGGTAAATTCATCCGTGAACCCCGGTAGAATGCCTCCGTTGCCGGTGGGATTGCCCGACGCGTCCAGCGTCGCGATCGTCTGCGGCGTGGTGAAATTGGCGATACGGTCCGTGTCGCGATCCGTGAGCCGGTTCACCGTCGAGCTGAGGTAGAACCGCGTGACGTCGTTTAACTTGTAGTCGAGGCGCGCGCCGCCACCCCAGCGTGACGTGAAGAGGCGCTCATCGGTGTACTGGACTTGATTGGTATAGGTCTGCCCCGTGACGCCATTCGGCAAGACCTGGCCAGTCTGCGTCACGGTGTCCTGCGGTGTGAAAAGCTTTCGATGCCCAAAATTTACCGCCACCGCCAGCTTCCCACCGAACACCTCTGAATAGGACACCGCGTAATTGTACGGCAGCCCGGTCATCCGTTCGTCAAAAGGCCGGTACGTGAGACCGGCCGAGATACGGACCATCCGGCCCTTGGTGTCGAATCCGGTCTTCGAGACCATGTTGACCGCGCCGCCAATCTAATCGCCGTCCATGTCGGGGGTCGGCGATTTTACGACCTCCAGGCGTTCGACCGTGTCCGCGCTGACGGTCTGAAACTGGTACTCGCGGGTCGACCCCGCCGAGGCGGCGTCCGCCAGCCGGTTGCCGTCCATCGTAATGGTCGTTAGATTCTGATGCAATCCACGGATGCGCACGTAGCGGATCGTGCCGTCGACCGTATCGCCTTCGACGCCCGGCAATCGCACGAGCAAATCCGCCGGGTTTTGCGCCAGATTTCCGAAGGCGTCGGTAGACACGACATTCTTCACTCCGTCAGACAATCGCTGTAGAGTGACCGCCTGGGCATTGCCCTCGCGTTCGCCGGCCACGACAAATTTGTTCATGGCGTAGATCTGAGACGAGAGCCGCACCTCGCGCTGCGTGGGCTGCCCCGCCACAACTGTCAGCGGCACAGTCGCGGGATCCAGGCCGGCGTACGCCACCACGAGGGATGCCGGTCCGGGTGCCACATTGTCGAAACGAAAAGCGCCCTGGCGATCCGTGAGCGTTTCGCGCTCCGTGCCGTCGAGGACAACGCGTGCGCCCTCGAGGGCACGGCCAGTGGCGTCATTGACGACAACGCCGGTCAGGGTTTCCTAGGCCAGGAGCGAGGTGGCCAAGGAGGCCAGCGCGAGCACAAACGACATGCCCAAATGCAAAGTGGTCATAGTTTTCATGAGAGTGACATAAAACCGGAGAATCGAGCGGTAAAAAGGGGGTGCCGATAACTACGCTGAAAGGTGTGCCGATGGTACGTCTTCGCGGGCTCGGAGCAATCCCCAACCTCCGACGTCGTCTATGGCGTGGTGCAGGTGACCCTGTTTAAATCAGGGGAGGGAAGGGGTATAATTAATGTATAGTGGGTCGACAAATTATATAATGAATCGATGATTAACGATTGATCTTTACGCGCTTTATCCACGGTGGGATCGAATCCTTGGCGCGTGTACTCCAATGGCAGTTTGCGTGCCATGCCGACAATCGGGGAATAGCGGTGCAACAGCCGAAGACCTCAGCCTTACCCTATACCACGCCCCAACGACGCCGGTGCTCCAATAGGTGAAAAGGAAGGCCTGAGGTCTTCGGCTTCGTTCAATACCCAGCGACGAACGCGATAGCCAACTCCTCGCCCGCCGCCGCTCCGAACAGGAATCCGTCCCACTTTTCGCCCAACGCTAACTCAACCGCGAACCATGAAGATCCTTTCCCCGCTCAACCGGAC
>CAYVDZ010000951.1:2098-2473 GCA_964450575.1 uncultured Opitutus sp. | reverse complement strand
CCCGCAGCGGGCCTTTAGGCTTTGCCCTTTGATCCTCCGTTCCCACGATTGCTCCGGTCGCACCATTCGTCGACCGGCAATCGTCCGCGATCTTCATTGTCACCTTGATAAACCCTTCCCACCGATGCTCTGCTCCGTCCGCTCCACCGCGCTGCTCGTAGTATTTGCCATGGCCGGGATCTCTCCCGCGGTGGGCGCGGATGGCGCTCGCATCCGCCCTTGGAGCCACAACCCCTCCTTCTGGCAGTATCAGGGCCGGCCGGTTCTCCTCCTCGGCGGCAGCAAGGATGACAATCTCTTCCAAGTCCCGGATCTCACGGAGCACCTCGATGCGATGGCACGCGCCGGCGCCAACTATATTCGCAACACCATGAG
>CAYVDZ010000951.1:0-2088 GCA_964450575.1 uncultured Opitutus sp. | reverse complement strand
ACCATGAGCGATCGCCGCGACGGCGGATTTGAAGTGTATCCGTTCCAGCAGTTGCCGGACGGTCGCTATGACCTGACGCAGTGGAACCCCGACTATTGGCAGCGTTTTGAGGACATGCTGCGCTGGACGCAGGAGCGCGGAATCATTGTCCAGATCGAGGTTTGGGACCGCTTTGATTACTCGAGGGATCACTGGCGGCCTCATCCCTATAATCCAAAAAATAATATTAATTACACCTACGAGTCATCCGGTTTCGCCCGCGAGTACCCGGCTCACCCCGGAAGGAACGAGCAGCCGTTTTTCTATACTACGCCCGCCCAGAATAACAATACCGTGGTCCTGCCTTTTCAGCAGCGTTTTGTGGAGGAAGTCGTGCGGCACACGCTGTCCCGGCCGCATGTTCTCTATTGCATGGATAATGAGACCAGCGGAGCGGAGGAGTGGTCTGTCTACTGGGCCGATTTTATTCGCGAGCGGGCGCGAGCAGCCGGGGTGGAGGTGCTCCTCACTGAGATGTGGGATGCGCATGACCTGAAGGCCCCGCAGCATCGCCGCACCTTCGATCACCCGGAGCGGTTCGGTTTTGTCGACGTCTCACAAAATAATCACAAGGACGGCGACACGCATTGGGAAAACTTCCAGTGGGTGCGGCAGTATTTGGCGGCGCAGCCGCGCCCGATCACTATTGTGAAAACCTATGGGGCCGACGGCAGCACCCACGGCCCTTCAGATCGCCAGGGGCTGGAGCGCTGGTGGCGGCACGTGATCGGCGGCGCCGCTAGCGTGCGCTTTCATCGCCCGCCGTCCGGCCTCGGCTTCAGCGCGAAGGCCGAAGCTGCGATCCGCTCGGCCCGCCTGCTTGAGGAGCAGGCCAAATTCTGGGAGCTCACGCCTGCGCTCGAACGCCTCCGCTATCGCGTCGAAAATGAAGCCTTCGCGACCGTGAAGCCAGGTCGCGCGCTCGTGATCTACTTCACCGACGGCGGAGCCATTGAGGCCGACCTCCGCGATTTTCCGGTCGATTGCGACGTGCGTTGGCTCGACCTCAGTCGCGCCGCGTGGTTTCGGACCGCACGCGTTGAGGGTGGAGCGTGGACCCCGCTCCTCGCTCCGGCTGAGGGAAGCTGGATCGCGTTAATCGAACCAAGTGCTTCAAGCCGGTGACACGGACATTCCTGTCTGTTCCGCCTCTGGAAATACGAAGCTTCCGATAAAAGAGAGATGTAGCCAAAGCCGTGCCGTCCGGATTCTCACTTGGGCGCTGGAGTGAACCGGCCATCAATCTGAGCAATCAGATCATCGATCGTTTCGAGTCGCGGTCCAGGTAGGACCGCCGGATTTCTTCATTGGGGACCTGGCATTCAGCTCGCCTCGTCCGTCCGAGGCGAGCCCTTACTGCCTGATCCACGTCTCATCGAAGACAGCGTGCTTGATCGCCTTTTTGTCGTTCGCATCAAAATGGCTGTAGCTCACATGGATCCGACCATCCGCGCCTGCAATGATCGCCGGGTAATGCGACCGTGTCGTGGCGTCGTCCGCGATTTGCTTATGATAACGCCAGGATTTTCCGTTGTCTTCCGACAATGAAACCGTGAGCCGGTTGCGACCGGACACGGTGTCATTATTGATCAGGACCCAGTTTCCATTGGGCAGCGTTATAATATCACAGGCGGTTCCCGAGTTGGGCAATTCGGAGTCGTGGACGAGCGACCAGGTTTGCCCCTGGTCGCTCGATCGACTTACGTGCAGGCGCTTGGGCGCGCCGCCGTTATCGCGCATATAAGCGACCAGTTCTCCGGAGGCGGTTGCTGCAATTGCGGGTTGAATATTGCCGCCACCCACCAGCGGCGTGCTTGTCTTCCAGTTTTCGCCCGCGTCATCGGTATAGGCCATGAGCGAGAAACTGAAGCCGTCCGAATAGAGCGGGACGATCATCCGGCCATTTTTTGTGATGAACGGCTTATTTCGGGTCTGCCATCCCATGCGGCGGAAATAGGGATAACCGAGCTGGGTCTCATCCACCTTGCCGTCCTCGGCCAGGACCCGGCCGGCGCGCATCATGTTTTCTCCGCGGGCCATGGAGACCAG
>CAYVDZ010000950.1:0-2477 GCA_964450575.1 uncultured Opitutus sp. | reverse complement strand
TTCTTCTTCCGCTCGGTGGATTTTCTTCCCTCGCGGACCGCGTGGAGGGAGATGGGGCCGCGAGTTTGTCGGCCGCCGAGCAACCGGGGACGGTGTGAGGCATGCACCCCGCCGGGCAGCGCAAGTGCTGCCATTGTAACGAGTTTTTCCTCCCCGATGCGCGCCATCGCCAACGCCAGCGGTATTGCGCGGCGCCGCAATGTCGTCGGGTGAGCAAGGCGGCGAGTCAGCGGCGCTGGCTGAGTCGGCCGGAAAACCGCGACTACTTCCGTGGGCCGGACAACGTGGAGCGCGTCCGCACGTGGCGGGCGGCGCATCCGAGTTACGCCCGGCGCCGGGCGCGGCAGCAAGATGCGTTACAAGAGATGATGAACGCGCAAGTGCCACCGGTGCAGGAACCTGTGGCGCAAGACGACGCGGTGGCGTTACAAGAGACATGGCAGGCGCAACCACCGCTCTTGGTGGGACTTATCGCACATCTCACCGGAATGGCGTTACAAGAGGATATGGCGCCGGTGATGCGCGGGCTGATAGCGCGTGGGCAGGCTCTTTTGGAGCCGAACCCAAAAAACCATGATCGAAAAACGCCTCCTCTGTCCGGAACGCGTGCGGCGAGTGCCGCCGCATTTTAGCTGGGTCGACCACCGTCTGGTGCGCGACCATCATCTCCGCCGCGCCGACGCCAAAGCGTGGGCGCTCTATCTGGTCCTCGTGACCGTGGGCGACGCACACGGCTTGAGTTATTACGCGGAGGCGAGTTTGAGCGGGCTGCTCTCATTGTCGCCAGACGAAGTTCGCGCGGCGCGCCGGCAACTCGTTGCCGCGGCGCTCATCGCCTATGAAGAGCCGCTCTATCAAGTGCTGGCGCTTACCCCGGCAGAGTTTGCCCCGGCACAATCCGCGCGGGCAGGAGGTGCCCAATGATCGACTACCAGATCTTTTGCCAAATCCGCCACCTGCGCGACGAACAACATCTGACGATTACCCAGATCGCCCGCCAGCTCGCGCTGCACTGGCAGACGGTGAGCAAATGGGAAAAACGTCCGCGCTACCTGCGGCGCAAATCGGGCCCGGCGGCGCGCCGCGCGAGCAAGCTCGATGCGTTCAAACCCGCGATTCAGCGACTCCTGGCGGCGCATCACTACAGCGCCACGCAGCTCTTCGATCGGCTGCGCGATCAGGGCTATAACGGGCGCTATACGATCCTCAAAACCTATGTGCGCCAGGTCCGACCGCCGCGGGCGGAAGCGTTCCTGACGCTGCACTTTGCGCCGGGCCAGTGCGCGCAGGTCGACTGGGGCTCGTGGGGCAGTATCCGCGTGGGCAACACGCGGCGGCGGCTGAGTTTCTTTGCGCTCGTGTTGTGCCACAGCCGCCAGCTCTACGTCACGTTCACCCTCGGGCAGAGTCAGGAGCAGTGGCTCGCCTGCCACGAGCAGGCCTTCGAGTATCTCGGCGGCGTGCCCGCGGAGATCATGGTGGACAACTGCAAGACCGCGGTGCTCGCCCGCCCCGTCGGCGCCGCGCCGGTGTTCAATCCCACCTACGTTGATTTTGCCCAACACTACGGCTTCGCCATCAAGGCCTGTGCGCCGCGCCGGCCGCAACAAAAAGGCCGGATCGAAAACGGCGTGGGCTATATCAAGAAGAACTTTCTCGCCGGGCTGGAGCTGGGCGATTTTGCCGCGCTCAACCCGGCGGCGCGCGTCTGGTTGGAAACCGTGGCCAACGTGCGGCTCCACGGCGAGACCGGCCGTCGCCCGCAGGAGTTGTTCGCCGAGGAAAAACCGCACCTGCGCCCGCTGCCGCTCGCGCCCTACGACGCGGCGCTCGTGCGGCCGGTGCGCGCGACCAACCGCTGTCGCGTCGTGGTGGATACGAACCGTTATTCCGTGCCGCCGGCCTGCGCCGGACAACTCCTGACCCTCAAACTCTACGCCGGACGCTGGCGGCTGCTCTCCGGCGACACGCTCGTCGCCGAGCACCTGCGCAGTTACGAAAAGCGCCAGGACATCGAGCAACCCGACCACGCCCAGACGCTCCTGCACGAACGCGCCCAAGCCCGCCACCAGCGGCTGCTCCTCACCTTCCTGGCGCTTTCCTCTCACGCGCCGGCTTATCATGAGCAACTCGGCGAGCGCCGGCTCAACGTCCGCCATCATGTGCAAAAAATCGTCGCGCTGGCCGAGATCTACGGCGCTGCCGCCATCGGTCGCGCCCTCGACGACGCGCACGCCCTGGGCGCGTATAGCTGCGAGTATATTGCGAACCTGCTGGAACAGCGCCAGCGACTCGCGCCGACACCCGGCGCCCTGCACCTGACCCGCGCGAGCGACCTGCTCGAACTGGAACTGCCGCCCCCCGATCTGTCGCCCTACCACTCCACCCCATGAATCCCACCTCTCCGGTTTTGCTCGAGCATCTCGCGTATCTGAAACTCGCCGACATCGCCGCGCAGTTCGAACCGCTCGCCACCG
>CAYVDZ010000949.1:0-2478 GCA_964450575.1 uncultured Opitutus sp. | reverse complement strand
ATTAGCGGAGATCAGCGGAGATTAGCGTTCCTCCATGACTTTTTCCTTCACTCTCAGATTTGAAATGTCAGAGGTTGGACTGCGAAGTCCGAACCGCAGGTCTCGAACTTCGGAAAACGCTGACCAGATCTTGGATCTCAAATCTCGGCGTCGTCGGATTTACCTTTCCGCCGAATGCGGATGGTTGGAAGCTAGCCTCCTCTCATGACGAAAAACGAAATCGCTGACGTGCTTTCCGAGATTGGAACGTTGCTTGAATTGAGGGGTGAAAACCCGTTCAAGGTGCGGGCCTATCAAGCGGGAGCGCGGACGCTCGAAGGCATCGAGGAAGTCGATCTTGCCCGCTTAATCGTGCAGAACGAACTGCAGACGGTCAAAGGGATCGGCGAGGCGCTGGGCAAGAAAATCGCCGAGTTGCATACGACGGGGCGACTGGAGTTTTATGATAAGCTAAAGGCGTCGGTCGAACCGGGTTTAGTGGAGATGTTGGATATTCCCGGGCTGGGGCCGAAAAAGATCCGGGCGCTCCGCGACAAACTCTCGATCCTCGATATTCCCGGGCTGACGCAAGCGTGCCTCGATGGCCGCGTGGCGGAGCTCGATGGCTTTGGCGTGAAGACGCAGGAAAAGATTCTGGCGGGCATCAAGAATCGCGAGGCGTATGGACGGAGGCATCTCTGGTGGGATGCGGCAGCGGTGGCGGAGCCCATTGTCGCCGGATTGCGGGCGCTGCCGCAGGTGCGTCGGGCAGAGGCGGCGGGGAGTTTGCGACGCGGCATGGAGACGGTGGGCGATCTCGATTTTATTGTGGCGGCGACCGAAGTAGCGCCCGTGGTGGCGTGGTTTGTCGGGATGCCGGGCGTCAAGGAAGTGACGGCGCAGGGCGAGACGAAGGCCAGTGTGCGATTCGAGTCGGGGTTGCAGGCGGATCTGCGGCTCGTGCCGGAGGAGCAGTTTGTTTTCGCGCTACATCACTTTACGGGATCGAAAGACCATAACGTGCAGATGCGGCAGCGGGCGCTTTCCCGCGGTCTGAGTCTGAGCGAGTGGGGATTGGTGCCGGCGGAAGGGGAAGGCTCGGCGAAGGAAAAAGCGGAGAAGCGGAGGAGCGGAAACATTGAAGCCGGGGAGGGCGGCAGCACAGAGAGCGTGGAGCCCAAAACCGAGGCGGAGCTGTTTGCCGCCCTGGGTTTGAATTTCATTCCGCCGGAGTTGCGCGAGGGCATGGGCGAGATTGAACTCGCGGAGCGCGGGCCCTTGCCGCGTTTGGTGGAGTTGGGCGATCTGCGGGGGACGTTCCATAATCACACGACCGCGTCGGACGGACGCAACACGCTCACGGAGATGGCGGCGGCGGCGGATGCGCTGGGCTGGGAATACCTCGGGATTGCGGATCACTCGAAGTCGAGCGTGGTCGCCAACGGGCTTTCAGAGGAACGCTTGTTGAAACAGATCGCGGAGATCCACGCGATCAATGCCTCGAAGCGATTCAAGACGCATCTCTTCACCGGGATCGAGTGTGATATCCTGACGGATGGCGCGCTTGACTTCGATGACGCGCTGCTGGCGAAACTCGATTACGTCGTCGCCTCGGTTCATAATCTCTTCAATCAGGACGAAGCGACGATGACGCGGCGCATCGTGAAAGCGTTGGAGCACCCCTGCACGTTGATGCTTGGGCATGTGACGGGGCGTCTCCTTTTGCGGCGTGAGGCCTATCGGATCGACGTCGCGAAAGCGATTGATGCGGCGATTGCGAACGGTGTGATCATTGAACTGAACGCGAGCCCGTGGCGCTTGGACATGGATTGGCGGCACTGGCGCAAGGCGGCCGAGCGCGGCTTGCTGTGCGCGATCAATCCGGATGCGCATGACACGAGCGGTTTAATGCACGTCCGGGCCGGCGTGAATGCGGCACGCAAAGGCGGGCTGATACGCGAGCAGGTTTTCACGACCTGGAGCCTGCAGGCGGTGCAAACCCATCTAACGGCGCGAGCTTTGCGTCGGGCGTAAAAATAGCCTCGTATTCGCGGGAAAATTGACGGGGTTTTCGCGCCGCGGGTGGGTATGGAGCTTGCTCACGGATGGCATTTTTCCACCATGCGGAACAACTCACGTTTTCCGCGCTCCCATGAGCTCCTTTTTGCCTATCATGATGCTATCCCCGTTTCGTATTCTGAGTTTCGCTACACTGGTCGTGTTCGCCGGCGCAGTCACTCCTGCGCTGGCCGAGGATTATTCCATTATCACCTTTGCTGGCGGCGGTAGTGCGTTTGATGGGACGCCGGGCCGATTCAATAATCCGTATAGCATCGCGATGGATTCCGCGAAGAACCTCTACGTGGCGGATACCGTTGGGAATACGATCCGCAAAGTGACCCCGGCAGGGGTCGTTTCGACCTTGGCCGGTTCGCCTGGCGCAGCGGGCTCGACGGATGGAACGGGCAGTGCCGCCCGTTTCAACTTCCCCGTGGGCAT
>CAYVDZ010000948.1:0-2478 GCA_964450575.1 uncultured Opitutus sp. | reverse complement strand
ACCGCGCTGCCCAAAGTGAGGGAGCGCAGAAAGTGGCGGCGGGAACCGGGAAGGATCATCGGACAGACCTAATTAAAACACACCCTTGATTCCGAAGGTCCAATTGG
Organism: uncultured Opitutus sp.; assembly: GCA_964450575.1. Lineage (GTDB taxonomy): Bacteria > Verrucomicrobiota > Verrucomicrobiia > Opitutales > Opitutaceae > ER46. The sequence goes on along the minus strand of CAYVDZ010000948.1, from coordinate 2,371 downwards.
TGCCGTTCACCTCGTAGAACTGCGAAACCGCTGGATTGGCGCCGATCTTTTCCATGATCACGTAGGGCTCGTTCATGATATTGCGGGCTGAGATGAAGACGTTGAACCGGTTCGACAGGCGGACGCCGCCGCCGATGTCGACATTGATGCGTTCGCGGTAGAACCGGTTGCCGGTGGCGACCGTGGGGAATTGGTCACGCCAGTTGCCGTTGGCATAGACATTGTAACGTCCGAACGAGTAGCTGATGCCCGCATTGGCCGAGTGAGGCACCATTTGCGGCGTGGTGATTTCCGCGTAGTTGCGGGTGTAGCTGGCACGAACGTTGAGACCCTTGAACGGGGCGGGCAGGAAGGACAAACTCTGGCTATACTCCAGCTCCATTCCGCGAACGACCACCTCATTGGCACTGGAAGTCGTGGTGCGGAACGTGTAGTCGGCGAGGTCGGCTTCGGTGTATCCGAATTCTTGAGCCGTCAGATCATTGCTAAGAAACAGTCCTTCGACGGTGTTTTGGAAGAGATTCACCGCCATGATGCCGACTGGCTCGAAGTAGTAAGCCAGACGGGCGGAGAGGTTCTTCGACTTCTCGGGCTTGAGGGTCGGATTGGGAGCCGTGACCCGGAGCAAGTCGTCGTTGATCGACCAGACGCCGGCGATGTCGCGGAACGTGGGGCGACGGATCGTCGTGCTATACCCGAAGTGGGCGTCGAAGCTATCGCTGATCTTGTACTTGAACGAGGCACTTGGGAACAGGTTGTCGTAGTTTCCGGTGCGATGAATCTTGGGGCGGGACAGATATTGATACTCCAAGCCCGGGATGGTGGTGGCGCGTCCAGCTGCGACGGCGAAGCCCGCGGCCTCGACTTCAGCGGGGGTGCGGGCGTTGAAATCCAGCGCGTCGGTGCTGGTTTCCTCGCGTCGCAGACCGGCGCGAATGATCGCTTTGCCCACGGTGGCGGTGCCCATCAGATACGCAGCTTCGATCTGTTCTTCATAGTAGCGCCGGTTGCCGATGAAGGCGTTGTAGTAATTCGCTGCCGTCAGCGTGTTGTTGAAGTAATTGGGGTTCTCGCGGAAGAGCGTGCCCAGACGGACCAGGTCGGGAACCCATACCGTGCCTCCGGAGATGGATTTCACGGACGCGCCGGCGTTGGTTGATCCCGTGTCGAAGTCGAAGGGCGACTTGTACCCGGCCCACGCGCCGACCGGCGCTGCTCCTGGTCCAACGTAGTTGTAGCGCAGGGACTCGGTATCGAGGCGGAAGTCGCGTTCTTCCGCTTTCGACTTGATCCCGGCCTTCCACATTATGGGGATGACCTTGTTCGTTTTAAGTGTGGCCGTGATATCGCCGCTATAAATAAACGCGCCCGCGAACCGCCCGTCGTCCATATTGAAGGTGCCGCTGGTGAAATTGGCCCCGTCATTCCAGTCCGGTCCGCCGATCTGGGTTACTTTCCAGTCAGCGCTGCGATAGGAGGAGCGCTGAGCGGTGAACGTGACGCCCTGATTGAAGGGACCGCCGGCATCGCGAATTGCGCCGCGGCGACCACGCGGGTCGTACCAGCTAATCGAGTGAGACGCCGAGAACCGGCCATCGAGGGTGAAGTTGTTGATCTTGTACTCGAAGCGGGGAAGCGCGGTGATGGTCTGACCGTGCTTCACGATGGCGGCCGGATTCGAAGTGACGCGGGCCGCGGTGGAATTCGTCGTGAAACTCGTGACCGGATCGGCGCCGATAACCGTATTACGCGCTCCGGTGGCGAAGCTCAGCGCACGCTGGGGATTGTTGAGATCGGCGTAATTATAGACTGCGGTCAGTCCCACGGCGAGGCGGGGTGAAACCTTGTAGTCAGCGGTAAGCGTAACGGCCGAACGACGATTCGTGCGGGGCGCGTGGAGGAATGCTACGGAGGTCGGCACGATGGGACGGGGATCTGCGGCGGTCGGCGTATAATTATAGGCCATCGTATTCCGTGCGTTGGCCGAGTAGGCCATCGACTCACTGATGTTCAGAATGAGTCCGAGACGCTTATTGAAGAAGACATCGGAGTATTCGAAAATGCCGCCGGGATGAATTTTCCGGGACTTGCGGTCATCAGGACCGTAGGAATCGTCGAAGTTGAAGCGGGCCGAGAAGGCGGTCAGATTTGCCTGAGCCGTGATGCGGCGACCGGACATGTTGAAGGCGCGCTTGGACTTCAGATTGATCGTGCCGGCGGGGGCGTTGGCATCGACGTCGGCGCTGATGGTTTTCGATACTTCGATGGAGTCCATGCTGCTGAGCGAGACTTGCTCGAAGCTGAATGCGCGGGCATTGCCGGCGGCACCGGCGTTGGCATCGGCGCTGGCCAGGGAGACGCCGTCCATGGT
>CAYVDZ010000947.1:0-2481 GCA_964450575.1 uncultured Opitutus sp. | reverse complement strand
GCGCGGTCCGCGAAGCGCGGCGGTCGAAGCCACGCAAAAGATAATGGGTCTGGATGCGGGCCATTACAGTCACGGCCTCGGGATCCGCGGGAGCGCGCTCGAGCTCGCGCCTGGCCACCTCCTCGGCGAGCGCGAAGTCGTCACGAATGGTATCGAGCCCGTCGATCATCGCGACCGCGCGCTTGAGCGCTGGATTCTTCGGCCAGTCGCGCGTCGAGACTGCGATCCTGGCGGATTTGGTCGAGGCCTGTGCAGCCAGCAGTGCCTTGATTTCCGGATCTTCGCGGAACGGCGCCATGCGCGGATCGACCTTCAAGCCCACGCGGAGGATGTCGCGGCCATTTTGAAACTCGACGGCCTCGCGCATCAGATCGAGCGCCTTCGCCCGTTCTCCGAGGATCAGGTTGATCACGATCGGATTAAACCACCAGTTCTGACCCAGAAACATCCGAAATGGTCGCGGATATTCCGGAAAAATCACGGCATTGCGCGTGCGCGCCTCCTCGCCCCTGCCGAGGCGGGCGAGCAGCCAGGCGTTGAGCCACATCGAGCGGAAGCTGACCGTCGTCACCGCCGTATGCTTCGCCAATTCCGCGAGCGCCGACTCGAAACTCAACCGCGCCCTTTCAGCTTTACCCTGCAACAACAGCAGTTCCCCCTCGAGCAACGCCTTCGGTCCCGTGTATTCGAAGTCGATCAACCACGGCTCGGGCGTCCCCCGCAACGACTCGATCCCTTCCTCGTAACGTCCGCTGGCGAATGCATAGGCGACGTTGCCGAACACCGCCCGATCCGTCGTGCGGTAGCGCTCAGGCAGCTGATCAAGCAACGCCTTCATTTCCGCGGTATCGCCCCGCACCGCTAACGCCAGCCGGGCCTTCGCGATGATCGCGTTGGCCACCGGCCCGAGCTTGATCGCGAGATCCAGGTAACGTTCGGCCGGCTCCAGCATGGCCAAGTCGCGGAAATGGCGCGCCAGACCATACTGCGCGAGCGCATCCGTGGGAAACGTGTCCGCGGTGCGCTGCGACGAGGCCAACGACTCCGAAGCCGGCACGTTAGAATCGCTCCTGAGGATCTCATCGAGCATCCGATAATGGCGCACGTCGTCTGGTCGGGCGGCAATCGCCTGGCGAATCAATTTGGCCGCGCGCGGCAATTCGACTCGCCGCGAATAAAGATACGTCCCCATCGCCGCCAGTGCCTCGGTATCGTCCGGCGACAGAGCCAGCGCGCGCTCCGCCGCCTGCTTCGCCTGCGCGTAGCGCACCTCGCTCCGATCGAAGCCGCGCAACAACGTATAGGCCTGCACGCGCGCCATCATTACGGACGCCGCGGGATCGGTCGGTCGCTGCTTAAGCACAGTCCGGCACAACTCCTCGGCTAGCGCGACATCGGCGGGGATGGCATCGGCGGCCTCGAGCAATTGTTGCGCTCGCTTCAGATCGGGATCGGCCGCGAGCCCAGGCAGGGCGGTTGCGGTCGTCGCCACGGCCGGCCCACCCGGCGGCGGCCGTAGCGAGAGATAAAGACCAAGGCTTATTATCACGCACGCCCCGAGCACAATCGGCCAACGCGCGCGTCGGGCCGTCGGTGCAGCGGGAGCAGGAGCCGCGGATAAATCCGAAACTGGTGTGGAGCGCGTTGTTCGAACCGTCGGCGGCGTCGTGCCGCCACCGCGCAAGTGCGCAACCCGCTCGGCAAATTTCGGTGGCGTTTCGCCGCCGGGCAAACGGGTCCACTGCACATTCAAGAAAGAATCAGGCACGAGCGCGTCCGAGTCCTTCGTGTCGTCGATGCAGATCGGCACCAGAAACGGCGTGCCGCGCGCCATCAAGTGCGTGCGATCGTCGGCGAGTTTCCATTCGAGCCGGAAGTAACCCTCGACGCGCGCATTGGTGTTCGCCGAGATCACCGGCACGAACAGGGCGCACTCTTTGATCTGCTTGCGGATTTTTTGATCCCACGCATCGCCGCCCGTAAGTTCGTTTTGATCGAACCACACCTCGACGCCCGCGGCGCGCAGCGCAGCGCAAACGCGCTGGGCGGCGTCGGCGTCTTGCGACGCGTAGCTGAGGAAGACCGCGTGGTGGGCGGGGCTGGACATGGAGAGGTGTGCCCCGAGGGCGGAAGCGCGCGGGTGGTGGAAGCGGCGGGTTTAGTGGTAAAGCGCGACGCCTCACTGGCGAGTCGATTGTGCGAGCGGGCGGTGGCGCAATCCAGGTCCCGGACGTCCCGCGATTCCAGCGCTGCGCCGATGCAAAATCAGGACGCACCGGAGGAGTCATACGCGGTTCGCGTCATGACCCGCTTCCGACTGCCCCAAATCTCAGGTGGAATGAGGTCAGAATAACCCAAGACCTTTGACCGCTATAACGCTGATTACGCGGATAAATTCTTCCGATCCAAGGGCTCAATCTGGACTCAAACCCACGACTACCTCGGGCATCCGCTTCATCCGCGTTATCCGCGATGGTTTTT
>CAYVDZ010000946.1:0-2484 GCA_964450575.1 uncultured Opitutus sp. | reverse complement strand
ATGCCTTGTGAAGACCAAATGGTATCGATGTGGCGGTGGGCGAGATACGTTAGCCCGAGATTGGACCAGATGGCTTCCGGGGTGTCCACCACGACATAGCCGCCATCATCCCACGGGGTGAATACGCTTAGTTTTGTGTCCCGCTGAGGTTCAATGGCCCCATCCAAAAAGCTCAGCCGCGGGTGCCGGCCGCCAGGATAGGGCAGCACCTTCATAGGCGCTGACGGACTGGACTTCTGCGGTCCGTCCGGAAGATGCAGGCGCTCGCGGGTGCTGGCGATTTCCGCTGGGGTGAGCCCCGTCACGGCGGCGGCTTCCTCCGTGGTATAGCGATGATGAACGAGCATATTCTCCATCCAGAACCGCAAGTCCTTTTCGCCCTGCGGAGGTCGTGTTTCTGCCGCCGCCGTGTGCCCGGCTCCGCATACCAGCGCGATGATCACGATCACAAGCCAGAGGCGGGACTGGGCCGGAGAAATGCGCAACATATCAAGCATCTAAAATTGTTTTTCAGAGGCTCCAGCCATTGTGCGTCGGGCGTTTGAGCATCGCATTCGCGGCATCGTTACCGATGAACTGCTCCGCCTTCGGGTCCCATTTGAGCTTCGTTTTCAGCCGCGCGGAAATGTCCGCGACCATACCCATGTATGACGCGGTGAGCGTGGCATCCACGTCCGAGACCGGGTCTTTCCGCGAGCGCACGCACTCGATGAAGTTGCCCTGATGATGGTCCGATTTGTAAAGCGGCTGGTCCTCGGGCTTGAGGTCGATTTTGAGATTCGCGTTGGGCGCTCCTTCGATGCCGGGCCGGTCGGCGTGAACCCAACCCGTCTCGCCGTAGAAACGGCAGCCCGTCTTCATCTGATACTGGTCCTTAAAAATCAGCTTCAAGCCATTCGCGTAAGCATAGGTCGCGTTCCATTGATTCACGTTGTCGGTGAAACCTTCGTTGCGGTAATTCGCCTTGCACTCGACCTCGAACGGCACCGTGCCCAAGTCCGGCAAACCCCACAGCGCGATGTCGAGATGATGCACGCCCCAGTTCACGATGAAGCCGTTGCTGTAATCATTGATAAGGAACCAGTCGCCCGTGTGCCGCGCGGGATGGTAATCGCGCTCCGGGGCCGGTCCCTGCCACATCTTCCAGTCAAAGCCCGGCGGCACTAGTGGCACGGGCTGCACCACGCGCGGACCCTTGTAGCCCGCCTTGAACTGCGGTCCATCGGTGGAGACTTCGACGGTGTGAATCTTGCCGAGGTAACCATTGCGCGCGAGTTCGCACGCCTGCCGGAAATGCTTCTGCGACCGCTGCCAGGTGCCCGCTTGAAACACGCGCTTCGCGTCGCGCACCGCCTTGCGAATCGCCTGCCCCTGCTCCAGCGAAACGCCCATCGGCTTCTCGCAATACAGGTCCTTGCCCGCCCTCGCGGCGGCGATGGCGAGGAAGGCATTCCAATGGTCCGGCGCGGCAATCGAGGCGGCGTCAATGTCCTTCCGCGCGAGCAGTTCGCGGAAGTCGGCAATCATCGCACAGCCGGTGTCGCCGTATTTTTCATCCACGAGCTTCTTCGCCTTCGCGCGCTTCTCTTCCGACACATCGCAGACGGCCACGACCTTCGCGCCCGACAGGCCGAGAAACTTCTGCATGTTGCTCGTCCCCATCCCGCCGACGCCGATGCAGCCGACGGTGATTTGATTGCTCGGTGCCGTCTGGCCATCCGCGCCGAGCAGTCGCGACGGAATGATTTGCGGCAGCGCCACCGCGCCCGCGAGCAGCGATGAAGATTTGAGGAAGTGACGACGGTTGATGGATGGGTTCATGGATTACTTCTTGGAAATGGTTTTGAGCTTTGAGGAATTCGCCGCAGCGCTGGTCCGAGTGCTTTTGACGGGAGCGGCCGCCCCATCGCGCCGGCGCGCTTCCGTTTTCAAAAACTCGACGATGTGATTCGAGTGCGACGCCAGCAGCAAGGCCGCGAGTTTCGGCTCCCCGCTTTCGAGTGCATCCACGATGGGGATGTGCTCCCGTGCGATGGCCAGCGGGTCGAAGCTCTGGAGATAATCCATCGTCCAGCGCGTCCGCACCTGGAAGAACAACGAGTCCCAAGTCTTGAGCAAAATCCCATTCCCCGCCGCCTCGACGATGGCGCGGTGAAAAACCTGGTTATGCTCCTGAAACGCCGCGAAGTCCTTACGCCGCGCGGCCTCTTCGATGCCTTTCACCTCCCGCCGCAACGCCGAAAAACGCCCCTTCAACCTACTAATCGCCGTGTGCCCCGCGAGTGTCTCCAGCGCCGCCCGCACGAGGAAAGCCTCAATCGTTTCCTCCAGCAAAACCTGCCGCACCGACGCCCCCTTGTTGTTCTGCGCATCCAGCACCCCCATCGCCACCAGTTCGCGAATGGCCTCGCGCACCGGCGTGGCGCTGATGGCAAACTCCTTCACCAAAACCGACTCCACCACCCGCTGCCCGGGCGGCAAATC
>CAYVDZ010000945.1:0-2487 GCA_964450575.1 uncultured Opitutus sp. | reverse complement strand
CAGAGCGGAATTTCCGGGTCTTCGGCCCGGACGAGACGCTCTCTAACGGATTGGGCGCGATCTTTGAAGCCACCGACCGGCAGAGGGCTGCCGCCACGCTACCGAACGACGAATTCCTTGCCCCGGCCGGACGCGTGCTCGAGTCGATGCTCAGCGAGCACCAATGCGAAGGATGGCTCGAAGGCTACCTGCTCACCGGTCGGCACGGGCTTTTCAACTGCTACGAGGCGTTCATCCACATCGTCGATTCGATGTTCAACCGGCACGCGAAGTGGCTGAAGGTCACCTCGCATCTGCCGTGACGGCGGCCGATCGCGTCATTGAACTACCTGCTGGCGTCGCATGTGTCGCGGCAGGATCACAACGGTTTGACGCATCAGGATCCCGGATTCATCGATCACGTCTTGAACAAAAAGGCCTTGGTCGTGCGCGTCTATCGGCCGCCCGATGCCAACGGCCTGCTCTCCGTGATCGATCATTGCCTGCGCAGCCGTGAAGCAGCAGCTCAGCGATAAGCTGATCGAGCACCGGCATTACATCGACAAAAACGGCCAGGACCTGCCGGAGATTTGAAATTGGAAATGGGGCGCGACGACCACGGACAAAACCGTGTGAAACAGAGCGGGGCCAGAAGAAGCGCAGGTGAATGACTGACGCGGACTACAATGCCACCCTCAAGCGAAAAACTGGCAGGGAACTGACTGAAGCCGTAATTTTCGTCACGTTAAAGAATCCGTTGGGAAGCTCCGGCCAAGGTCGAGGGCATGATGGCGGAGCTCGGCCGCCGCGGTCTTGAGAAACACCGCGCCGACGATCCCCCATAGGGTTTCAATCCATCTGAGAGAGTTCAAAGCTGGGTTTACTCTATAGCGAATCGTTCCGGGAGGGCGTAATATTTATTGCGGTTCTTCCAGCGAATTCTTCGCCGCACTCCCCCCTTTTGGGCGACCCAAACCCGGGCACTGAAGGAAACGATACAAACTCAATCAAACAAAAATGTGCTCGAAGCCTGCGTGTTGGCCGTCAGCGCAGATGGCTTGATCCAGGAACGCCAAGCCGAATTGCTCCGCGCCATCGCCGACACGCTGGATTGTCCGATCCCGCCGTTTGGGCTGATTGCCTAAAATTAAACAAAATAGATATCACTATAAAAAATCGAACACCGTAGGTATGAAAACAGAAAGTGCCATCGTCCTTGTGCCAGGATCGAACAGAACCATTGGCGTCGCCGGTTTTGCCAGTGGCGACCTCTTCGTCGTCCCAGTATCCTTGGCGATCGTAATACCAATGGAGGCCGGTTTCATATTCCCGCGTCAGCAAAGACTCCCCGGTGTATTCCGGTGACTGCTTAGGCTTCTCACTGTCTCTTTGGCGGTGGTCATTTTTTGCCACTATATCTGGCATCCCGATCACTCCATCGCCTGGGGCCACTGAGCAAAGACCAAACGCGGCCAGCGTTGATGGAAGAACCACCACAAAATGACAGGAGCCCTATGAAGGAACACGAACACGCAGGCACAAATAAGGCCGAAACGAAGCCGGCACGAGACGAGGTGGCCAAGGATCCCGGCTCCGACCATCCGGACGGCCATGACCACCACGACGACCATGCTCAGATGGCGGCGGATTTCCGGAAACGCTTCTGGATCTCGCTGGTTCTGACCCTGCCGATCCTTGTCCTTTCGCCGATGCTACAAAGATTGGTCGGTCTGGGGGAAGCGATCCATTTTCCCGGCGATATTTATGTCCTGTTCGGGTTTTCCACCGCCGTCTTTTGGTATGGCGGCTGGCCCTTCCTTAAGGGATTCGTCGGGGAGATCAAGGCCCGCGAGCCCGGGATGAACGTGCTCATCTCCGTCGCCGTCGGGACAGCTTATGTCTACAGCGGCGCAGTCGTGTTCGGCCTGGCCGGCGAGATGTTCTTCTGGGAGCTCGCCACCCTCGTCGATATCATGTTGCTCGGACACTGGATTGAAATGAAATCCGTGATGGGCGCTTCAAAGGCTCTGGAGGAACTGGCAAAGCTTATGCCGTCCGACGCCCACAAACTCATGCCCGACGGCAGTGTGAAGGACGTGCCGCTGGGCGAACTGGCCGTGGATGACAAAGTTCTGATCAAGCCTGGCGAAAAGATTCCCGCCGACGGCGTCATCGTCGCCGGCGAGAGCTCCGTCGATGAAGCGATGCTCACCGGGGAATCAACGCCTGTCGCCAAGAAGACGGGCGGCAAGGTAATTGGCGGGGCCATCAACGGCGAAGGCTCTCTCACCATCGAGGTGAAAGGCACGGGTAAGGATTCCTTCCTGTCGCAGGTCATCGACTTGGTAAAACAAGCCCAGGAAAGCAAATCGAAAACCCAGGACCTCGCCAACTCCGCGGCGATGTGGCTCACCGTCGTGGCGCTGGGTGGTGGCGCGATCACCTTGATTATTTGGATGGCTCTGATGGGCAAAGATTTTGCATTCGCCATCGAACGCACCGTGACGG
>CAYVDZ010000944.1:0-2489 GCA_964450575.1 uncultured Opitutus sp. | reverse complement strand
TGGAAACTTTCGACCCTGGCGGGGGAGTGTTCTTTGAGTACGGAGCATTTGCGCCGGGTTTGTCGGCAGGAGCTTGGGCGCACCCCGATGGAGCATGTGACGTATATGCGGATTCAATACGCCCAGGAGTTACTGGAGACCACCGAAGATAAACTCGAAGCGATTGCGCCGCAGGTCGGTTATCGGAGCGGGGTGGTGTTTTCCCGCGCATTTTTTCGCTGCGTGGGGATGACTCCGACGCGGTTTCGAGAGCGCCCGGGTGGATAGCGACAGATTGTTCTGAAATCCGGTTTCAACCGAAGTCTTCCGCGAAACGAGGACTTGTCGCGCCTCAGCCTGCCCTGGGAAACGGCCCGAGCCCGGTGAGAACAAAATATGCGCATTCAATCGCAGTGCAGAGCGCGCGCCGGCCGACCTCGTGTGATATTCTCTTGTATAGGTCCTGTAAAAACCCAGCGCCATGGTAAAGCTGAGTGTGTCCGTCCCGATAATTACTCCATCAACCTGCACTCCCCAACGAAAGGACTCACATGACTATTCTAATATGTATCGCAATAGTGATGGTAGGGGCCTCCGTCATCACGGCCTATGCCGCCATGACCGCGAAGGAAGGTTTTGAGGATGAGACCGGTTTCCACGTCATCGAAACGCGCGAAGAGACTGCGGCCCGGGGCGCGCAAAAGAATGCGAGTGGAAATCTCACCACCTTAGCTTCGACGGGCTGAAGCTTTTTGTATTTCCGCCCCCTCCATTTCGGAGGGGGTTTTTTTGTCCGTATCTGCCGATCGAGGCCGGGCGTGTTCCCCGGGACGTTACAAGCGGCTCCTGAAACTCGTTAACGTTTACGGTGCGAATGAGGTTCTTGCCCTAGGCCTGAACGAGGTGTCCTGAGAAAAAACGGTCGTTCGCGTCGTTAAATCATGATGCAGGTCTTGACGGGAAGGAAAAGATCTCGAAGAGGTAGTTCCGGCTTGGATACCCCTGATTCGGGCCGCTTGGTTCAGTGCTTTCTGAAACAGGCAGTTGTTGGAAACCTTTTATAACCATCCCTGGCTGATAGCGCCGTCGGTTTTTTCGATACTCGATGATGCTGCCACCATTAATTATGCAGGCTCTCACTGTCGGCCTTATCCTTTTCGGGATTATTTCGATTGGGACCGGAATTTTACTCACGCTGCTGGCGTCGCGAAAGGCGCCAGACGGCTTTGAAGACCAAACGGGATTTCATGTCGGCCAGAGCACGGATACTTTGGCTGACGGACTTCGATCCCCTGGATGGCTGGATCAAGAACGATCCGGCTCGCCCAATCCGCCGGCGCCTCCTTAGGCCGTTGGTATGACTTCACCAGCGACCCCAGGCTTGGGTCGCGGCCCGATCATGCTCGTTTCCCCGCGCCACACATTTATAATTTGTGGCAGGTTGGCGAGCCCGCTGGTGTGAAGCCAGCGCCCGCCTACAAAATAGGGTGGCTTTTCTGAGCCGTGTTTTGTCCGTGAGCAGCGAACGTGCATCGTCCGTATCCGATAGAGGCCGAACCGACGACCGTTGTTGCCGATCGCAGGCTGCCGGAAAAACAGCGGTCCCGGAGAGGTGAAGCCGATGACGAGGGCGGCAAACAGGGTCACTGCACCGAGCAAGGGTAACGCCGCGATGCAGCCAGCCAGATCAACGGCGCGCTTCCAGCGGGAGCGCAACATGCGATCCTCCGCAGGGGAAAGCGGGTGTTGGTGGAAGGATTCGGAGTGCATGGTCGTTAGGTCGGAGAAGTTGAGGCGTTCAGTTTTCTCGCCGGGTTTCGATTGAATCCACTGAGTCCCGAAGGCGGGCTCGAATAAGAAGACGACAATGCAGCTGCAACAATGAGGAACTGTTAGGGGATTCCCTGAAACTTGGATGCGAGGTTATCGGATCACGCGGGGACGCGGTGCTAGGTTTCGAGCGATGGCGGAATGCACGTGAGGGTCGTTTTCAGAGAACAGCGCGCGCCGATGTTTTCGGCATTGCGGTTCGAGTGGCGTCTTATTCGTTTGGGCCACTGGTTTATGAGATTGATCGTCTGCAATAGAACGTGGCGTGCTGATTGGGCGCTGGACTCTTCTGAAGTTTGCCAACTCCCGGCGCTGGCGTTGCCGATGGTTTCGTTGGCCGCGTCGGGTGCGACGATGAACGGAACCCGGAGCCGGAGACCCGCGGGTTGAGCGCAGTTGGATCGAGCGCTTGGAAGCTGGCGCGTTGCGGGGGCGGCGAAACTCCATGAATTGGCTGCGGCAAAATTGGTTTGTGGCCGCACTGCCCTTGGCGGTGGCCTTGGCGTGGATTGTGCCCGAGGCGGGCGCAACGGGTGGATGGTTGCGGGCGGAGGTGACCGCAAAGATCGGGGTTGCGGTGATATTTTTATTTCAAGGCCTGACGCTGGCGGCGGCAGCGTTGAAGGCCGGAGCGCGGCAGTGGCGGTTGCACACGATCGTGCAGGGGTTCACGTTTCTGG
>CAYVDZ010000943.1:0-2490 GCA_964450575.1 uncultured Opitutus sp. | reverse complement strand
GCGGTGACACAGACATTCCTGTCTGTCGCCCGAAAAAACCTCGGCCGGGAACCGGCCGAGCATCGACCAAGACAAGGCAACAGGCAGGAATGCCTGTATCACTTCGAACAACCGCTCAGTACGAGCGGCGGTCGCTCTTCTCGTAATAGTTCACGAACGCCTGATTCACGACCCGATAACCGCCCGGCGTCGGATACTTGCCGGTGAAGTACCAGTCGCCCGAGTGATTCGGGACCGCGGCATGCAGGTTCTCAATTGTCTGGAAGATGATCTCGATCTCACCTTTCCAGGCGTCGAGTTGAGGGCGCACGCGCTCCACGATCTTCGCGGAAATCTCCTCCGGCGTAAAGGGCTCGTAGATCCGCCGCACGTGGTTCAGCACCCCGCCCGACGCGACTTCGTCACGGCAGGCTTGGTACACGTCGTCCAGCAACGCGTCCTGCCCGCGTTCCCGCAGGAGTTTCACCGTGGCATCGAAGGCGACAAACTTGCCGAGCTCCGACATGTCGATGCCATAGCAATCCGGATAACGGATCTGCGGGGCGGTCGACATGATCACGATCTTCTTGGGATTGAGCCGTGCGAGGATGCGAATGATCGAGCGCTTCAGGGTCGTGCCGCGCACAATCGAGTCGTCCACCACGACCAGGTTATCCTCTCCGGCCCGCAGTGAGCCGTACGTGATATCATAAACGTGACTCGCGAGTTGATTACGCAGGTTTTCCTGCCCGATGAACGTCCGGATCTTGATGTCCTTGCTGATGACCTTTTCACCCCGCGGCCAGTTGCGCAGGATCAGGTCGTCCAGCATCGCCTCATTAAGCGTTCCCTCGCGGCTGGCCTGGAGAATCGACGCTTTCACTTCGTCGCGGCGCAACGCCCGCAGCGACGACATCAATCCATAAAACGCGGTCTCGGAGGTATTCGGAATGAAACTGAAGACGGTGTTACCCCAATCGTAGCCGATCGATTTCAGCACCTGCGGTGCGAGGTGGCCGCCGAGCGCCTGACGTTCACGATAGATATCAACATCGTTTCCGCGCGAAAAATAGATCCGCTCAAAGGAGCAGGATGCCCGCGGCATCGGTGCCCGGAATCGCGTCGACGTCATCGTCCCGCGTTTCTTGATGACCATGACATGGCCCGGCTCGACTTCGTGCACCTCTTCGACCGCGAGATCGAACGCGGTCATGAGCGGCGCGCGCTCCGAGGCGAACGCGATCACTTCATCGTTTTGAAAGTAAGAGCACGGCCGAATCCCCGACGGATCACGCGCCACGAAGGCATCACCATTCCCGATCTGACCGCAAAGTACATAACCGCCGTCCCACTTCTCGGCGGCTCGGGAGATAACCCGCGACGGGTCGAGATCTTCAGAAATCCGCTGAGACAGATCAATTCCTCCAATGTCGCGTTTGCGGAGAAACCGGTAGATATCCTCGTGTTCCTCATCCAGGTAGAACCCGATTTTCTCGAGAATCGCCTGGGTGTCGGTCGCGAAGATCGGATGCTGCCCCATCGCAATCAACGAGCGATTGAGTTCCTCCGTGTTGGTCAGATTGAAATTGCCACAGAGCGCCAGATTGCGCGTCGGCCACGGACTGCGCCGAAAGAAGGGGTGACACGACGAGATGTTATACCCGCCACTCGTGCCGTAGCGCAGATGCCCCATCAGCAACTCGCCGCCAAAATCGAAGTTCGTTTTCACCGTCTCGGCGAACTCCGGGTGAATTATCCCGGCACTGACTTGCTCATTGTACTGCCCTAGAAGCAAACGAAAGATCTTGTCCAACGGGTTGGCCTTGATGTTGCGCTCGCGAAACATGAACGGCGCTCCCGCCGGCATGTCGAGTTTCACGCAGGAAACACCCGCGCCATCCTGGCCCCGGTTGTGCTGCTTTTCCATCAGGAGAAAGAGCTTGGTGAAGCCCCAAAGCGGCGAACCATACTTTTCCTGGTAATACGACAGCGGCTTCAGCAGTCGCACCATGGCGACACCGCACTCATGCGTGATACGGTCGCTCATGGTTTCAAACGCAACAGGCTTGGATGAATGCGCACAGTGTAAAAGACGGTGATTCCGTGGAGTGGTGGCGAATGGTCAATGGCTTTCTCCACGCGATGCGTCCTAAGGAATTCCGCAATGACCCGCCGCCATCTTGACCGCCCGCACGTTGTTCGCGAAGGTCCCCGTTTCTTCGCACCATGTTGACCCTCCGCGGCTCACCTGCCCTCTCTCCGTTTCGCCTGCAAAAAGTCCTCCAGGACCTGATTGCCGCCGGGCTCCCAGCCCGCGCGCTCGCCGCTGAATTCGTACATCTCGTCGAGCTGCAAGGTCAACTGAGCCCCGAGCACCACGGCGTGCTGGCCAGGCTACTGACCTATGGTCCCAGCCGCGCCGCCGAAGCCGTTACCGGTCTCCGCCAGATCGTCGCACCCCGTCCGGGAACGATCTCCCCATGGTCTTCCAAAGCCTCCGACATCGCGCAC
>CAYVDZ010000942.1:0-2495 GCA_964450575.1 uncultured Opitutus sp. | reverse complement strand
ATGCCGACGAGGAACAAACGAGAGGTAAGGTTCATGATAGATGGAAATCGTCGATCCGAGGACGCCGAGAAAGGGGAAAAGTCCCCCGGATCAGACGTTCCGCGACGGCGCGGAATTCAGAAAATCTTCACCGTCCAAACAACCCGTTGGCCGCACTCATCGGCGAGGCGTTGTAGTAGTTGTTGATAATCGTAATCTGCTGAGGCTGCGCCGGCGCAGCGGCCTGAACCGGGGCAGCGGGCGCCGTCTGCAGTATAACCGGAGCCTCGGAAACAACCGCGCGCCGCCGCGAATCCGCAAGGGTTCCGAGCAGCCAGCCGGCGCCCGCGCCCCATGCCGCTCCCCGCCAGGCCCTGTGGCCCAGGGTGCCGCTGTTGTGTCCGATGATTCCACCCGCCAGCGCCCCCAGCAGCAATCCGCGGGAGGAGACACTTCTGTACCCATAATCTCCATACGTCTCATGCGGGTAGCCGACGCCGTAGCCGGGATAATAGTTATATGCCGGAGCATAACTGGTGTGACCCCAACCGCTGAAACGACGCTCGCCCAAATTCCAAAAGGGATCACGCAGATAACCATGGTGTGCGCCCAAGCGGTATCGGTCATGATGTCCATAACGCAGACCTGGACTCCCGTAGCTCACCCCAACATGGACCGAGGGACGCGAGACATAGACCGGCGCCTGACCATAACCGTAAGAGTCGCCGTAATGGGAGCGGTACGAGGGTGCGTTGCGGACGTGGTCCGACGCACGGGCGTTCCCCGCCATCTCGCCCACGATCAATCCGGCCCCCGCTCCGATCGCCGCGCCCTTCCAGGCGTTGTGCCGCAAACCGCCGCTGTTGTGACCCACTATCGCCCCTGCGGCGCCCCCCAGCAGCGCTCCCGTCAAAGCCTCGGAACGCAGAATTTGCGCATGGACGGAACCCGTGGCAGCGAATAGCGCGAGACTGAGCGAAAGGATGGTTTTCATGAGAAGGACTTGGGTTGAGACAACATGTGCGACAGGCTCACCGCCGCAAGGTTTCAACAAACCAGCCCGCGACCTCGGTCTCAACCCGCCACGGGAGACTAATTTGCATCAACGAGGAAAAATCCGGGCTCCACTTCTTCGGTCGTCCAGGCAGATTTATCAGCCGGCGATCAGCCGACGCTCCAACGGTGGAGCCGGTAGATTGCCGCCATTCTTTCGGAGGCTTTAGCTCGGAGAAGGCCCGAACACCCGCGTGGTCACGCTTGCCTCTCCCCGCCAATCCACCATCCAGCTTTATCACCATGTCCGTCCGTCTCGCCCTTTTTTCCCTCGTGGCGCTTCCGGTTTCGATTTCCGGGGCTTACGCCGCCGAGTCTGCCGCCTTCGCTCAGGTCATGCTCCCGGCCCCGCGACTCGAGTCGACCGACATCGCTTCGCTCCGCGCCAAAGCCGACGGCGGTAACTCCATCGCGCAATACAATCTCGGCCTCGCCTACGCCCAACAACGTCAGAGCCCCGCCGACTTGATCGAGGCATTCGTCTGGCTCACCATCGCGGCGGACAACGGCAGCACCGGAAAGGCCTTGGAAAATATTGTTCCGCAATTAACGCCCGTGCAGCTGGAGGAAGGCCGCCGCCGTGTTCAGATGCTGCGCATCGCCAATCCCCAACTGCGCCGGCCAAGATCTACTGGGGTTCCGCAGATTACACCGGTGGAATCCCCTTCTCCACTGGCCGGAACGGAAGCGCCGTCGAGTCGCGAGGCCCAACAGTTGCGCGAGCTGCTCACTGCCGCCGTCGAGGACAAACGCCAACTGAGCAATGAACTGGCCGCTGCCTGGAAAGAGGCCGAGCGACTTGAAACGGAACTCGGTCGTCGCCGTGCCGAGATCGCCGCGGCTGCTTCGGCCCAAGGAAGCCTCGCCACCGCCCAAGCCGCCGCCGCCCGGCAGGCCAGTGAACTCGCGACCCGGACCGCGGAAGCCGAGGCGAGCCGCGCCGCCCTCAGCCGCACGCAGACGGAGTTGGCGCAAACCAAGTCTCAGCTTGAAGAACTCACCGCCAATCGCGCTCGCGCCACGGCTGACACCACCAACCGCGTCGTCGAGGATTTGAAACAACAGCTCCTCAGCACCGAGACCCAGTTGCGCGAGGCCCGTGAAGCCGCGGGGCGGACGAATACCGCCGCCAATGCTCAAACCGCGCAGGAACTCTCGCTCACCCGCGCCGAACTTCAGGCCGAGCGGACCCGCGCCGAGGACGCCGCCCGCCAGCTCGCCGCGCTTGAAGCCACCACGCGCGATCTCACTGTGCGCGTCCAAACCGCCGCACCCCAGGAGGCCCAATTGCGCGAAGCGCAGAGCCGGCTCAGCACCCTCTCAGCGGAGATTCGCAAAACCACCTCCGACCGGAACGAAGCCCAAGCCAAAGCGGCCGCCGCGGCCCAGGAGCTTCGCCTCGTAAACGAGCGCACCACCGCCACCGAAGCGGAACGCACCCGCCTCGCCGCCGAAATCGCCGC
>CAYVDZ010000941.1:0-2496 GCA_964450575.1 uncultured Opitutus sp. | reverse complement strand
GGATCGATGTCTTCGTCACCGGCTCGCAGAAAGCGCTCGCACTCCCTCCCGGACTTTCGCTGCTGTCGGTTTCGAAGCGCGCCCTCGAACGCGCCGCGAAGACCGAAGGCCGCGGCTACTATTTCGACTTCGTCGAGTTCCAGAAGAACCACGAAGCCGGCATGACGCCGAGCACGCCGGTGATCCCGTGTTCTACGCTCTGAAATCGAAGCTCGACGACATCAAGGCCGAGGGCCTCGAAAACCGTTATCAACGTCACGCGCGCCTCAATCAGATGGTCCGCGACGTGGTTTTCAGCAAAGGTTTCACGCTGTTCCCGAAGGAAGGCTACGGCTCGGTGACACTGAACTGTTTCACCAATACCCTGAACATCGATCTCGCCGCCCTGAACAAGACGCTCAAGTCGAAGCACCAACTGGTGATCGACGGCGGTTACGGCAAATTGAAGGGGAAGGCGTTCCGGATCTCCAACATGGGCGACGAAACCGATGAGACCATCGCCGCGATGCTGATGGCGTTCGAGTCCGCGCTCGCGGAGACCCCGGTTCTCGCCTGAGCCCACGTCCGCTCACCCGAGCGCGAGGGCTCGCAGTTTTGACGCCACGTTCGCGGTCGATCGCTCGATCGCGCTTCATTTACAAGCCGCGGACATCCTCCGCGGCTTATTCGTAGCCGGGATCCCTCGGGAACCCGCCGATCATGCACCCTGCGGGCGATCATCGGCTCCCATAGTCCCGCGTTCTTCGCTTTTCCGACCAACCCTAAAACGCAGTTGATCCACCGATTTCACCGATGGACACAGATGACCAAGGCATTTTGCATTTCGGGCCCTTCATCTTGCGGGTAAAGAGCAGTCAGGTGCTCCTTGATCTGCAATTCTCTCTATCCGTGCCAGCGGCGTCATCCGTGGTTAATCTGAACTGCCGAATTTAGGCTGAACAGTTTCCCGGGCATGATTGGCCGGTATCATGGCGGGAACGCAGACGGAAATTTGCCGAACAGGCTAAGGGATTTAGCCCCCCGCGGCGCGCGCCGGCAAAAAACTATTTCTTGCAACTCATCGCGCCCCGGCTAACCGCTCGCTTTACATGAAGTCACTTGTCATCGCCGAGAAGCCGTCCGTTGCAGCAGACCTCGCACGCGCACTCGGTAAAGTCCCCAAGAAGGGCGACCACTACGAAAATGACGAGTATGTCATCTCTTACGCTCTGGGGCACCTCGTGGAACTCGAGATGCCGGAAGACATGGACAAGAAGAAATACGGCTTCTGGCGGCTCGAAACCCTCCCGATTATTCCGGAGAAGTTTGGCCTCAAGCCAATCGAAGACTCCAAGGAACGCTTCTCCGCGTTAAAAAAACTTCTCAGCCGCAAGGACGTCGATCAAGTGGTCAACGCGTGTGACGCCGGACGAGAGGGCGAACTGATCTTCGCGTACCTCTTTCAGCTCACCAAATGCAAACTGCCCGTGAAGCGCGCCTGGATGCAGACGATGACGACGGGAGGCATTCAACAAGCCTTCAAGAACCTGCGTGAAGGAGAAAAGATGAAAGGCCTCGAGGATGCCGCGCGTTGCCGCAGCGAAAGCGACTGGCTCATCGGCATCAACGGCACCCGCGCCCTCACGAAGCGCATGTTCGGGTCGCGAGCCGGTAACGTCGCCTCCGTCGGCCGCGTTCAGACCCCCACCCTCGCGATTGTTTACGCCCGGGAGCAGGAGATCCAGAACTTCAAACCGCGCGATTACTGGCGCGTCACCGCGACCTTCTCCGTCGCGAAGGGTAACTACGAGGGCGTTTATCAGCGGCCGAACTTCAAACGCGCGGAGAACGACGAGCACGATCGCATCGACCGCATGTGGGACAAGGCGATGGCCGAGGCGATTGTCGCCGCGTGTCAGGGGCAACCCCTCGCCCGCGTCGTCGACGAGAAGAAGGCCAGCACGCAAGCTTCACCGCGCCTCTACGATCTCACCACATTGCAACGTGAAGCGAACAACCGCTTCGGCCTGCCCGCGCGCCGGACGCTCCAGATCGCACAGGCGCTTTACGAGCGGCACAAGATGATCACTTATCCGCGTACCGACGCGCGGGCGCTCCCGGAAGATTATATTCCAACCGTGCGCGAAACAATGCGCAACCTGCCGGGCGATCTCGGCAAACATGCCGAAAAGGTGCTCGCCGAAGGTTGGGTACGGCCCAACAAGCGCATCTTTAATAACGAGCAAATCTCGGATCACTTTGCCATTATCCCGACCGCCTCGGAATCGAAGAACCTCGATGAGATGGAGGCGAAGGTGTACGACATGATCGCCCGGCGATTCGTCGCGGCGTTCTACCCGGCGGCCGAATTCGACGTGACCACGCGCATCAGCACGGTCGCCCCGGCGCATGATTTCAAAACCGAGGGCAAGGTGCTCACCGCACCCGGCTGGCTCGCCGTTTACGGCAAGACGACCGTCGATGAAGACGCGCCAGATTCGAAGGCCCTGCCCGGGT
>CAYVDZ010000940.1:0-2497 GCA_964450575.1 uncultured Opitutus sp. | reverse complement strand
CTTTTTCACCGTGACTCAGGACTCTTGGCGCTGGGTAATGCTGGTGGGGGCGGCGCCGGCGTTTCTCACGTTATTCATTCGGCTCTTCGTGCCGGAATCTCCGCGCTGGATTGCGGTTGCGAAGGAAGGACCAGCGCAACCAATGCGTGAAATTCTCTCGCGCCCGTTATTGAAATGTACGTTGCTCGCGACCGTTTTCGCGAGCATCGCCTTGATCGGCTCTTGGGGATCCGTGCAGTGGCTGCCCCTTTGGGCCGACCAATTGGCCGGGGCCGAGGCGCCGAGCGCCAAAGCCTACACGCAAACGCTGACAGCTGTGGGGGCGATCATTGGCTGCTTAATCGGAGCCTGGGTCGGGGGACGAATCGGCCGACGTCCCGCGTACTTCCTGCTTTGTCTGGGATCACTGGCGAGCACGGCCTGGCTGTTTCGCGGGATTGATGGATACGGGATGGGGTTTCTGGTGATGGCATTTTTGGTCGGAGCCACGACGGCGTCATTCTATGGTTGGCTTCCGCTTTATCTTCCGGAGCTGTTTCCAACGCGGGTCCGAGCCACGGCACAAGGGGTGGCATTCAATACCGGGCGGATCCTCGCGGCGGCGGCGGCAATTCAGATGGGCGCACTGATGGGATTGTTCGAGGGCAGCTACGCCCGTGCGGGCGCCATCATCACTTTGGTCTATGTTGTAGGCTTGGCCGTCATCTGGCTGGCACCTGAAACCAAAGGCCGCCCGCTGCCCGCGTAGCGACATTCCATTCTCCCGATCATGCCTCTGATTACTTTCAAGGACATCAAACCGGCGTACGATGTGATTGTGGTGGGCTCTGGCGCGGGTGGAGGGCAGTCGACCTACACGCTGACCATGGAAGGCTTGCGTGTTCTCCTGCTTGAGGCGGGACGTAACTACGACCCGGTGACGGAAACAGCCTGACTCCGTTGGGTTGCCTCCAGCCGACGCTGTTTATCGATGTGATCAAAAAATTTGAGCTCAGGCGCTCTACCTGCCGGACGCCAAGCGAATCATGATCGATAGCAACGTGCCGGAAAAGAAACACCGGTGGCTTGACGCGCACGAGATCGGTCACGGGCTGCTCCCGTGGCACCAACCGTTCATGTTCGGCGACTGCCGCCAGCCATGCTCTTCTCGTTCTTGATTGGGAAGGATGCGGGGCAGACGGGTTCTGAAGGGGAACTGGAGGCCTCACTTGATGCACGGTTGGCGCAAGAATGGGGCACGCGCTCTAAAGCGATCGTGATTTCTCCTGAAGTGGATCTTTGGATATGGGGTTCGGATAACGCGCTCGAAACGCAGATGGCGTGGAGTGACCCCATACATCTTCGACCGTGGCTGCTCGAAAATGGGTTCAATTTCAATGGGGACGGTAAACCTGATCGTCCCAAGGAAGCCTTGGGACGCGCCCTTCGCCTTGCTCGACTTCCCCGTTCATCTGCACTTTACGAGCAAACCGCATTAGTCTCCAGCAGTGCCGCGATTCTGCATCTCAGCGCTTGCGGAGTCAGCTGCAAAATCGGTTTCCAGCCATAGTTGATTGAAACGTGCGCAGACGATCCGCGCTCCGCGTACGGTGGGTGCGGCTTCTCAGGGGCGTTGCTTTTTCGGATTAGGTTCTGGTTTGGCGACGACTCTTTCTGGGGGAATCGAGCGGGCGAGCCGGGCTTTGATCGCGGCGTGCTCGGGTTGGCTTGCTTGGTTGCGCCACTCGTTCGGGTCCGTCGCGTGATCGTAGAGTTCCTCCGAACCGTCCGCATAACGGAGGTAACGCCAGCGGTCGTCACGCACACTATAATGCTCCCCATAAAAGGTACTGACTACGGCGCGTCCGGTCACTGTGGCGGGATTGCGGAGGAGCGGAACCAACGATTGCCCATCGAGGCCTCCTTTTTGCGGTTCGATCCCGCAGAGGTCCATCAGCGTCGGGTAAAGATCAATCAACGACACCGGCTGCTGGCTGTTCTGCCCGGTCGCAAACGCCGCCCGGTCGCGGGCTGCGGGTACAATCGCCAGCGGCACCCGCACCGATCGCTCCCAGCCTGTCCACTTGCCCCAATGTTGTTTCTCCCCGAGGTGCCAGCCGTGATCGCCCCACAGGACAATATGGGTGTTGGCGGCATGCGGACCGGCGTCGAGGGCGTCGAGCATCCGGCCGATCTGCGCGTCCACAAAATGGATACAAGCGAGGTAGGCGGCGACGGCGGCCTTCCACTGGTCGTACTTCAGCACGGAGTCGTGAGCGCCGGCAGTCACCGCATCGCGGGCGATCGTTTGCGCGAGCGGACTCAGGTCGTCCAGATCATTGGTCGCAGTCGGCGGAAGTCGAATCGTGTCGACGGGGAAGGGCTCGAAATACTTGGCCGGGGCGAAGAGCGGGATGTGCGGACGATAAAAGCCGACCGCGAGAAAGAAGGGCCCGGCATGTGGGGTGCTCAGGTGTTTTACGGCCCAGGTCGCAATCTTGGTGTCGCCCATATATTC
>CAYVDZ010000939.1:0-2505 GCA_964450575.1 uncultured Opitutus sp. | reverse complement strand
CTCCTGCACGGCATCTTAATTGCCAAAAAGGAAATCGCCGGCGGACGCATGCGCGTTCCACGTGTTATCACGGCCTTCATTGAGGCATCCGAAGTCAATATTGCCGCCAGCGGCGGCGTGAAGAACGACTCCGTCAATCCCGCCGGCGACACGAAGAAAGGCTTCGGCAATGTCCCATTCCACCGCGACGAGTTCACCGGCAACATCACCGCCTTCTTCAATATCGATCTCGCCCAAATCCGTGGCTATAGCCTTGGCGAAGCCGCTGAACAGCTGCTCTCCACGCTCGCCCTCTACAAAGTTCGCGCGCTTCTCGACGCTCCGTTCCGCCCGCGCACCGCGTGCGATCTCGAGTTCGAAACGATTACGGTGGTGAAACCGAAAGGCGATTTTGCCCTACCTACGCTCGCAGAGCTCTCCGACGCGTTACCCGGTCTTATCAAGGCCTGCGCCAGTCAATTCGCTCAGCCCGCCACGACGACGGTCGCCTTCGAATGATCGCGATCAAAATCGATTTTCCCGCGGGCCGGTGGCACGCCACCGCTTGGGGAAGTCATGTCAACGAAGGCGTGCCCGAGTGGCCGCCGTGCCCGTGGCGCCTATGTCGCGCGCTCATCGCCGCCTGGCATTGGAAACACCGCCGCGACGAGCCGACACTGCGCAGCCTAATTGAAAAACTCGCGGCCGCGCCGTCACCCGAGTTTCGCCTGCCTAGGGCCAGCGCGGCCCATACACGCCACTACATGCCGGTCATCACCGGCCCAAAGGAAACGAAGACCAAGGTTTTCGACACCTTCGTCCACGTCAGCTTGGGCGAGTCTCTCTGGATTCGCTGGGACGTCGGTCTCGACGACGCCGAACGCGTTCTCCTCTCCACCCTCCTCGAAAGTCTCACTTACATGGGACGCGCTGAGAGCCTCGTGAGCGCAAGCCTATCCGATGTATTGCCCCTCGACGGACGCTGGACCACACCTATTGAAAAGACCCTGCTTCACGCTGCGGATGCAGAACCGGTCCGCCTGCTCGCTCCCCAACCGCCGAACCGCTACACATCTTGGCTCGGTCGCCAAGTCCCCGCCGCCGTCAAGAAAGCAAAGAGCAAAAAGAAAGCCGACACGTTACCCGAATCGGTATTCGCCGCACTCCAACTCGACAACGCCGACTGGAAGAAAGACGGCTGGAACCTGCCTCCCGGCGCCCGTTGGGTTGAGTATTCTCGCCCGAGTGATTGCCTCAGCATCGCGCCACGCGGTGCGCCGCCCGTCATCCGCCGAACCAAGGCGCCGACCGTCGCTCGCTTCGCCCTCGTGAGCAAAGTCCCGCCCGCAATCACCCAAGCGTTGAGCTTAAGCGAGCGGTTTCATCAAGGGCTGTGCAGCCTGATTCCAAAGGGACAGAATAGTCATATTCTTACCGGATGCGAAGACGACGGAACTCCGCTCACGGGTAACGAACACACCTACTTCCTGCCCGAATGCGACGCCCACGGCTACGTGACGCACATGACGTTGCACGCGCACGGCGGATTTGACGACAACGCCTGCCGGGCGTTCGGCCAGCTGCGCAAAGTGTGGGGCATGGAAGGTTTTGACGTGAAAGTGGTTCTCCTCGCCACGGGTCAGCCAGAGGATTTCGCGCTCGCTTCTCCGTATTTCAGAAAATCCAAGTCATGGGTTTCGCTCACGCCCTTCGTGCCCGTGCGTCACGCGAAAGCGACCCGAACTGGCATTCCGAAAATGGATGCGGAGAAGCACGTGCAAATCGGCTCACCCGAGCACGATTGCTGGCGGCTAATTGAGACGATTGTTCCCAAGCTACGAGTAGAGCATGTCGAAAAGGCAGGCACGCGCATCAAATATCATCTTCGCGACATTCCTTGCTTGGATTTTCAGCGCCAACGCCGTACCGGCCATGGCACTCGCGCGGACAATCGAGGTTTCGCATTACGTATCGACTTTGAGGAAGAGGTTTCGCTACCGCTCGGTTTCGGCTACGCCGCCCACTTCGGTCTCGGAGTCTTCGTCCCGACTGCTTGAACAAAGAAGCGCCCGCATCCCGAAAACGTTCCAAGCTCACCATGACCTCGATTACCGTCTGTCACCACGAAGACATATCCTACGTGCGCGTTGATCGACTACCCGCAGAAGATCAAGCGTCGTTCCGGCAATGGATTATCCGCCAGACTTGCCCGGTGATTCGCCACGAACGCGACCCCGATGGCCGGCCGACGATGTGTGCTTACACTTGGGACTACGAGCGCTGGCTCAGCGAAAGCAAACCCAGGGTCTTGGCGGACCCATACGCCACCTAACGCCGCCCACTTCGGCCTCGGGCTGTTCGTGCCGGCGGTCTGATCACTCCTGTCTCACCTGCCTCCCGCTTTTCACCCTCACCCTCACACTCACTTTCATTCCCCTTCTCTCCGCCCCATGCAGGAATACCACTTCAAGATCCAACACGGCCGCTTCACCGCCGAGATCGTCCTCGGGGGCGATTGGTCGCTCT
>CAYVDZ010000938.1:0-2508 GCA_964450575.1 uncultured Opitutus sp. | reverse complement strand
CAGTCATGGCTGAACTCGTAGGAAATGTCTTGGTGGGCCAGTCCGGTGGCCCCACGTCCGTTATCAATGCCAGCGTCGCGGGCATCATCACGGAGGCGCTTAACCATGAATGCATCGAGGAGATTTACGGCACGCTGAATGGTGTGCTCGGCATCCTCCAGGAGGACTTGATCGATCTCGCGTCGGAATCGCAGCAGCAGATTCGCGCACTTCGCCACACGCCCGGAGCCGCCCTCGGCACGTGCCGTTACAAGCTGAAGAAGCAGCAGGACTTCGAACGCGTGCTCGAGGTGTTCAAGGCACATAATATTCGCTACTTCTTCTATATCGGCGGCAACGACTCGCAGGACACCGCCGATAAGATCTCCAAGCTCGCGCAAGAGCAGAACTACGAGCTGCGCGTCATCGGGGTACCGAAGACGATCGACAACGATCTTCCGCTCACCGACCACACTCCGGGCTACGCCAGCGCCGTTAAATTCATCGCCACCAGTGTGCGTGAACTCGCCTGCGACAATGAAGCCATGGGCCACGGCGATCTTGTTTCCATCGTTGAAGTGATGGGCCGCAGCGCGGGCTGGCTCGCCGCCGGTGCCGCACTCGCGAAACGTCGCGATCACCCGCACGATCCGCCACACATCATTCTTCTCCCGGAGATTCCGTTCAACCAGGAGAAGGTCCTCGAGGACATTCGCCGCGTATTGAAGCGCGAGCGTTTCTGCCAGATCGTCGTCGCCGAAGGTCTTGTCGATAGCGATGGCAACTACGTCGCGGCCGATGCCCAGACGGATGCGTTTGGTCACGCCCAACTCGGTGGCGCCGGCGATGCCCTCGCCGACATCCTGGGTCAAAGCCTCCCCGGCGTGAAGATTCGCGTCGCAAAACCCGGCCTGCTGCAACGCTGCGCCGCCCACGCCGCCTCGAAGACTGACGTCGACGAAGCTTACCTCGCCGGCGAAGCCGCCGTGGAAGCGGCTATCGCGGGCCACACCGACAAGATGGTCACCCTGATGCGCGGTGACGGTGAACACTACACGACCGAGACCGGGCTCGCTCCCTTGAGCGAAGTGGCAAACTCCGTGAAGAAGCTTCCTCGCGAGTGGATCAACGAAGATGGCCACAGCATGAACTTCCAGTTCCTCCGCTATGCGCAGCCCTTGATCCAGGGCGAAGTCACCATCCCGCATCACGACGGCATGCCCGTCTTCGCGCGTCTGGAAAAGGTGCGCATCGATAAGGTGCTGCCAGCGTACGAGACCTGAGCACCAACGTTCCACCGGCATCTGTCGGTTCGAATCGCAAAGGCGGGCGCTTCAGCCCGCCTTTTTTATGGGATAATCTCGCGTCCAAATCGGCGTTCACTGCAATTCGCCAACCGCGTCGCGGGAGCTTGGAGCGAGGAATTCACCATCCGGATTAAGAAACCGCGGATGACACCGATGGCACGGATCCAGAGAATTGCAGATCAAAGAGCACCTGACTGCCATTTACCCGCAAGGTGAAGTGCGCAAAATGCAGAATGCCTTGGTAATCTGTGCTCATCTTGAATTCTGGGGATCCAACTGCGTTTGAGAAGATCATTGGGCCGATTTGGTTCCGGTCACGGCGCCTTTCGCGTTCGTTCACTCTCCGACGCGACCCGGCGCCAGACACACCTGCAACAGCCGGTCATGAACCGCGGTCGCGTCGATTGCCGCGCCGTCATAGGTCGTTCCCGTGCCGATCAAGACCGGCCATTCGGCCGAATCAGCCGGACAGGTCCCATGCGAGCCTTTCACCAACGAGGGATCGAGCGGTATCAGATTCATGAGTACGCGGAAACCCAGCGCCTTGCGCAAAAGTTTCGCGGCCACTCGCAGCTTCGGGACGCTCAACGCCGGATCGAGAAACAGTTCCACCGGATCATAACCCCACTTCCGGTGAATATCGACGCAGCGCGCAAAGTCCGGCGCCTTCCGTTCATCGTCCCAATAGTAATACGTGAACCAGGCATCCTCCGCCGAAAACGCCACGAGATCGCCCGAGCGTTCGTGATCCAGACCGGCGGCGCGCTTCTCTTCCGCGCCAAGTACCCGCGCCACGCCGTCAATGCCCTCAAGTGCCCGGCGCGCCTCATGGAGGAGCGAAGGATCGTTCACGTAAACGTGTGCGACTTGATGATCCGCAATCGCGAAGACTTTGCTCGCACCACAATCAAGCAACTCCAGCCCGAGTTCGTCCTTGACCGTGATCCAGCCGCGGGCGCGGAAGATCCGGTTCAACGCGATGGACCGCCGGACCGCCGTGATCCCATATTCGGAAACGACGAGAGTCCGCACCCCGCGTTGCGCATAGAAATCCATCAATCGCCCCGCAATGGCATCGATCGCCCGCAAATCGGCCGCGAGTCGCGGGTCCGTCGGGCCCAACCGCTGCAGGTTGTAATCGAGATGCGGCAGATAGACGAGTGACAGATCGGGCTGGTGCCGGGTTTCGATCCATTCCGCCGAACGCGCAATCCACTGGGAC
>CAYVDZ010000937.1:0-2514 GCA_964450575.1 uncultured Opitutus sp. | reverse complement strand
ACGTGCCTCAGCCCGGGCAGCACCGGGTGCGCTATTTCGGCTGGATGCATCCAGCGGCGAAGCGACGCCGGATCCTCGTCGAAACGCTGCTCGCCACGCTGATTATCGTCCGGCCAGCGAGCGAAGAGCTGTCATGGCACTTGCGGTGCCCGCACTGCCAGGCGTTAACGCCGGTCTGTGTCGCCAAACTCCCGCGCTCCCGCGCGCCACCCTCCTGTTCAGCGTGAAGCGCCTTCGCCTCAGATTATATTCCCTTCCTCGACTCCGCTTTGCCAGTGGGACCGGGCGGAGCGATGCCTACGTCACCAAATATAGGATACAAAAGATTTCAAACCGAGTGTACACGTTGAGGTCCACAGTGAACGACCGACTGAGTGGGTCGAATCAGATCGGGGTTGCCCACAATTTTGCCCGGGGGTTCCGCCGGCCGGTCTTCTCGCGCCAAATACAAAGCGCATAAGCGTTCGCGCTTGCTGGTCCTTCCCGGGCTTGTTCAACAGGAGTCCTGTGTCGGCTGCTGCGACACAGAACTCTCAGAGTCACCGGTTAGCGAGTTTCCAGACAGAAACGCGCGCGGCGTTCGGTGACCCCCTGAGCCTTCTCCCACGCTAACCAGTCCGATGACACTGGAACGAGGACCTTGCGATAGCTTCGCGAATTTCGCGGCTCGATGCGCTGAAGGTAAGCGTCACAGCGAGCACATGGTAGGCGGGGGAAGCGCGTCGATGGTAGGATGGGCGGATGACGAAACGTAAGGTAAGCGTCCGCTCGGGTGCCTCGTAGCCGGATGAGCGTCGGTAGTGTAAGCTCTGGCGAATGGGAGCGATCACAGCGGAGGTGTTGGACACGGGCGAGATGCGCGACGGCCGCGGCCGACGCGTGATCGCGCGAGCGCAGCGACTGGCGTTGATTGAAGCGTTTCGTGGGGACGAGCCGACGGGGTCAGGCCAGTGCATGGTGCAATAGGTCGAAGAAAACCGCAGCCACGCCCTGAAATTGGGTATTTGTGAGGCTGGCGTGAACGGCCAGGTTTGGATTGGTACCTCGCATGCCTCGCCGTCTTCGGGTGCAATATGAAAATGCGCTGTACCATGTGATCAACCGCGGAAACTATCGCTTTCCCGTGTTCACCTCGATGGGCGCTGTCCGCTCCTTCGAAAAGACACTCGGCGACGCGAGCGAGATGTACGATTGGCGAATCCATGCCCATGTCTGATTGCGCTGGCGGCCGATCCGGAAGAGCAAAAGCGTCAAGGGTTCGACGAGCTCACTTCTGGCTGGGCCATCGGGACACTGGGTTGGAAACGGGCGCTCGCCCGCGAATACTCTCACCTCAGGCTCGACGTCGGGGTCTCTGCCGGCGGAGTCCGGGAACTGAACGAGGCCCGTTGGAGCGATGCGTTGACGAAAGCGTTGCGCGATTGCGGCCACGGGGACTCTGACATCTGTAGTTCGACTCAGAAAAACGGACAGACAGGAATGTCGGTTTCACCCCTAGCCTCTTCACTACTCCTCTCTACAAAAACAACAACTGCAGATTCGAACCCCGAACGGTTCGGGCGGCGGCGAGTTCCCGAATGAAGGCGAGGGCCTCTTCGTACTCGCGTTTGCGTTTGGCGGTGGTGCGGGTGCTCGGTGGAATCAGGGCAGGTCGCAAGTTGGTGATCAGGAGCGTGGCATTCCGGTAAGGCGCGAGGGCGCGCAACCCCTTCATGACCTCTGCCCGGGTGAAAAGCGGAGTGGCCCCGGCCAGGGTGAGTGAGGCGTCCCAATGATAGAAGCCGTGCTTGGTCTGTCCGGCGAAAACCTTCACCATCAGCTGCGCTGCGGCCGCATTGAAGAGCGCGTCATAGGTTTTCGCGGCCCAGGGATGGGCGGCGATCCTGGCTTCGAATTCGGAAAGGCTGAACGAGATCGCGGACTTGATCTGTTCGGCCAGGTAGAGGTCCTGGCCGGTTGCCTCTGCGAACAGTGCATTGATGAAATGCAGGCGGCGCAGGTCGTCGCGGGAACGGGGAGGCATGAGTGCGGGGCCGGAGCTCACGAGCGCGGGGGCGTCACAGTGGCCGACTGGGCCACTTACGACGAAGACTTGGGCTTCGGGTTTCCGAGCGTGCTGATTTCGTCCACGAACTCGGCCACGTCACGGAATTCCTTATACACGCTGGCGAATCGCACGTAAGCCACTTGATCGACGGTGCGCAGCCGCTGCATGACGCCCTCGCCGATGGCGCGGGACGGAATCTCGCGTTCGAACTGAGCCTCGAGCGCGTCCATCACGTCCTCCACGAGCATGGCGATTTGTTCGCCATCGACGGGTCGTTTGTGGCAGGCGGCTCGGACGGCGCGAACCAACTTCTCGCGATCAAAGTCTTCCCGACGACCGTCTCGTTTGATAACGACGACCCCGTCGCGCACGAGCATTTCGGTCGTGCTGTACCGGTGGCCGCATTCCAGGCACTCGCGGCGGCGGCGAATGGTCGAGCCCTCCTTGCTAATGCGGGAGTCGATCAC
>CAYVDZ010000936.1:0-2517 GCA_964450575.1 uncultured Opitutus sp. | reverse complement strand
GCAGGACGACCCAGCGCCGCGGGATGCCGATCAGGAATGATGTCTCGGTAATAATCATTATAGAGCATGCGATAGTCGAGGCCGTGGATGAACGCCGCAGCCGCACCGGCCTCGAGCATGATATTTACCGCGGACCGCATCGACTGCGGCCAAACTTCAAGCTCACCCAGCGGCGTTTCATGCCAAGCAAAACGCGCGATCGCCTCCCCCATTTCCCCCTTTCGTCTCAGCCAATTCTCCCTGGGCTTCGGGCCCGTGGCCACGATGGCAGCGGGAATGGGATGTGAGACGTCTTGAACCATGCGAGGTAGGCTGAGAGCGAGACCGAGATTATACAGTCTATCCATCGCGGGCCCGTAAGGCTATCGGGGATAATCCGAATTGTTTGGCCGACAGCGCTCAACCTCGGGTACTGCCGGTTAATCGCCAAGGATCTCCGCCTCGCCCGCACCGTCATCGTTCGCGCCTCCTTTGCTGATCGGCCGCCGCGGCGGGATTTGACCTTGCTCGACGGCCGCGACGGGGAATTGAATGGGTCGCGTGGTTGCTTCGCCCCAAAGTCCGCCCCGGCCGGAGCGGCTGCCCGGGATCGCGCCCTCCCTGTCCCGGGTACACGTATCCGGAAATAAATGACATCCTTCCCCGACCCACCATGACCTTCCTCGCGCCAGTCCTCCGCCGATCCCTGGGCCTGCTGACCGTCCTGACGGCCGGGGCCGCGGTGCCCTCGCGGCCCAACCTGGTCTTCATCATGGCCGACGATTTCGGCTATACCGACGTCGCCTGCTTTGGCAGCAAGTATTACGAGACGCCGAACATCGACCGCCTCGCGAGCCAGGGCACGAAATTCACCAACTTCCACCAGCACCAGAATTGCACGCCGACGCGGGCGGCGTTGATGAGCGGGCAGTATTCGGCCCGCACGGGCGTCTACACCGTGGGTGGCACGGATCGCTTCGACTGGAGCAGGCGCCCGCTCCGACCGGTCGACAACCAGCCGAATCTGCCGCTGGACCGCATCATCCTGCCGCAGGCGCTGAAATCGGCCGGATACGCGACCGGAATGTTCGGCAAGTGGCACATCGGCCAGCAAACGGATTATCATCCGGAGGCGCCGCCGCGGGGGTGGCCGAGCAAACGGGGGAGGGCCGCTAGATGCAAGCTAGCCTTGTCAAGGGTCAAGGCATGACTATTTCCGGTTCCTGGCTACCATTCCATTAACTGGTTCCTTGGGTTTGAAGACATGCCCTGGTGGAGTTAAATCCACCGCAGGGCGTTGATGTCATCGAGTGCGACTGGCCTTTTTTAAGAGGAACGGCGTGGTGTCGATAAGTCGAATGCCAGGGATTTTCTCAAAATGCCTGGTGTTAGTTGTGGCAACCGCGAACCCGAGGTGAAGTGCCGTAACACCGATTTGTAGGTCGTGGGGGGCAACTTGTTTTCCTGCTGCCTCAAGAATGGCCCAGATTGCGGCGTAGCGACGGGCGATAGCCAAGTCGAAGTCGATGACCTCAATCGTTGTAAGTATCTGCTCGATTCGCTGCGAGCGAAGCAGCCGATGTTCTGGGATCGCTCGCTCTACCCCGTGGAGGAGTTCGGATGCTGTAATTGCAGCAATGTAGGGAATTTCCTGTGGGTGGGCGGCGTAGAATGCCAGCAGGTTGAACTGCTTTCGTTCATCTCCAATGAAAATTGAACTATCGAGTATCAGTCCCATTTGGAGGACGTGGGAAGAAGGTTGCGCCGTGCGGATTTGAGATCCCGCTCAAAGCGAACAGATTCTTCTGCGGGAATTTCTGGCAGGGTTGGCCAAATGACAGCCAATTCTCCGCAGGTCTTAGGTCGGCGGGCAGGGGTCACTTTTACCAGCGGTTTTCCACCCTTCATTACCAGGGCACCTGCGCCTTGGTAATGAACACGGCTGAAGAAATCGGAAAGGTTCCGCGCTACTTCGGTGACTGTGACTTCAGGCAATGACATATCTGATAATATGTATCGTCTTAAAATCAGATTTCACAAGTTTAATCGGGACGGCTCAATTCCACGCGGCTCGCCGCGAGGATGGATGCCGCCCGCTGTTATTGGGGCGAAGCCCCGTTCTGTGATACCTCGGGGCTTGCCCCGGGGAGGTTTCATTGACGAGATCGTCGATTGTGCCCTCATTGAGATTACGGCCATGATTTGTACTCAGGATGCAGTGGTTGCTTCTGTGATCATCGCATCGATCCGTGCGAGGGATTCGTTAGGAAAGCTGTCGGCGATGATTTCGCGAGCCCGACGCAGTGCGTCCGCTTCTGTTTTGTGCATTCGCACATCTTGTGGGAAAGGAATACCGGGGCGTTGGGCATCTTCGAACGCGCCGAACGTTCCTTCCTTTTCAGCGTCGAGAAACCATAGGCCCTCGGGTAACTCAACCACGAGTAATCTAGGCGAGGACTTGCCCCCAAAGATCATCTCCAACTGTGTAGCTTCGGCAAGCGTGCGTAACTCCGGGGCGGGTTCCTGCTACGATGGGCG